>JAEINY010000118.1 GCA_016342595.1 Marinilabiliaceae bacterium | reverse complement strand
AACATTTAGGTAGTTCACTGTCTCAATTTTCATTTCTACCTGTTAATACCAAATAATATAAATCGTAACATGTTTTTATCATGTTTTTTACAAAAAAAACAGTTATACCAATGGTACAACTGTTTTCCTTTGAAGAGAATTTTATCTATATCTTAATGCCCATAAATAGCACATCATCAACCTGTTCTAATTCGCCTCTCCAGTTTTCGAAGTTGGACTCAACTATTTTGTATTGTTCACTAACCGGTTTATCATGAATCTCTTCGATCAAGTTACGAACACCTACTTTCATAAATTTTTTGCCCAGTGGTCCACCAAACTGATCAGTATAGCCATCTGAAAACATATAAATCAAATCTCCTTTGGTGCAATTGTATTCAATATTAACAAAAGCACTATGCCCATCGGCTAAACTATCACCAATACTTCGTCTATTGCCTTTATAGATGGATAATTCATCGTTAATATATAAAAACACCGGGCGCTTTGCTGAAGCCAGTCGAACACGTCGGGTTTTTAAATCGACCTCAACAACTGAGATATCCATGCCATCTCTTGTTTCAATTCCTTGATTTTTTTGCAGCATTACTTTAATCTCTTCATCCAGCTTTTCTAGCATATCTGCAGGCGAATTGATGTGTGGGATTCGGAAGATATCATTTAATATCGTGGTGCCAATCATCGACATGAAAGCGCCAGGGACACCATGCCCTGTGCAATCGGCACAACACAGGATAAATTTATCTTTAACACGGTTAAACCAATAAAAATCACCACTCACAATATCACGCGGTTTGAAGAATACAAAGGATTCGGGTAAAGAATCTGTAAGCTCCTGTAATGGTGGTAAGATAGAGGATTGGATTTTTTTAGCGTAATTTATACTATCGGTTATATCTTGATTTTTTCGCTCAATTTCTGCTTTTTGTTGACGTAGCATGATGGTTTGTGATGCCACTTCTTTTTGTAATATTTGTTTTTGTTGACGTAATTTTTTCTCTCTGAATAATATTAGAAGATAGATAAGTAGAATAATGACTGCTGCAAGAAGAAGAAGAAACCATATTTTAAACCAAAACGGTTTTTTAATAGAAATGGAGATTGCTAATGGTGAACTAGTGGCAATTCCATCAGCATTAAAAGCTTTGATTTTAAGTTGGTAGTTGCCGTATGGTAAATATTCAAAAATACCCACATTGATTGATCCCTTATCATTCCACTGTGACTCAAGTTCCAGGCCTTTTCTTTCCAACTTCGTCTGATAGGTAACGGCCTGTGGGTTTTCAAAACTTATGGCTCTGAAATTAAATTCAAGTTTATAATTTGCGCCATATGGATAGGATAAAACAATAGGCCGATCGATTGGCACATTTTTGCCATTCACTTTAATGGATGTAAAATTAATTAAAGGAGCTACTAAATTTTTATGATCGTTTTCAGGTAGATAGTTTATAACACCATCACTGGATGCAAACCATAGTTTATTGCGGTCATCAGATACAACCTGATTGAATTCACCACCCATATTATTTTCGTAGCCAAAAGTTCGAATTTGCCCCGTATTTAAGTCATAGGAACTTAATCCGGGATGATGACAAATCCATAATCTGTTTTGACGATCAATATTGAGGCTATAACAGTAATTTTTCTTTAATCCTTCCTGAACCGTTATGTTGATCAGTGAATCTTCAGAAAACTTGATAATTCCCCGATTATCGGTAGCGAGCCATTTATTTCCATAGTTATCTTCTACCATATCAACAATATTAACGGCTCCCTGGATTAATCGATGCACTTCAATGTTAGCACTGTCAACCTTGCAAACACCACTGTTTTTCGGACCAATCCAAATATCTCCTGAATGATCTCGATACACAAAGTTTATGCTATTGTGAGGCAGGCCTTTAGTCATGTTGTATAACTCGCTGCTTTGAGTTTTAGTATCCACAATATACAAGCCTTCCTGGGAGGCGATATAAATATCATTATCAACACCTTCAATGTCATTGATTTTTTTTCCGGATATTGTGGATGTGTAGTTGTATGATTTAAACTTGAGTTCACCTTTATTTCGATAAAACAGACCGCTGTTTTCAGTGGCCACCCAAATGCGTTCTTGTTGGTCATTATAAAAACCAGTTACCTTGTCATCTGGAATGCCAAGTGCCCGGTCGTAGTATTCAAAGTCTGTAAAGCAAAGAGGGTCAGCTTTCATCAATCCTTTATCCAGACCTAACCATAATTCGTTCTCCGTTTTCAATACCGAATAGACTTTTTTATTTTTAAAGCCCAATTCCTCCATATTATAGAAAATGAAGTAATCCCGGATGAGAGCAGCCACACCACCACCATAAGTCCCAAACCAGTAATTGCCTTCACGATCACACATGATATCTTTGAGATAATCAACTTTTAAACCATTAATAGTGGAAAAATTGAGTGATTCAGAATATTCATCAGTGGCAGGGTTATAGAACAATTTGATGACACCGTGCCCCCAGGTAGCGAGTAATAAATGACCATCGGTTTCTTCGTAGATATCAACAATTGTTTCTTGTTGAATGTTAAATAGTAAGCATAGTCGATTGTCTGTTATGTGTTCGGAAGTCTCCTGATTGAAAGAGTACTTGTAGAATCCTTCATCTTGTGTACCTATCCAAAATTCGTTGGCATGGTTTTTTCTGGGTACAATGGTTTCAATGGTTGTGTAGGGGATTTCAGGGACTTCTTCAATTTTTACATTTTCGAAATTTTCATCAAACTCAAACAGTAATAAGCCATCCATAGTACCAACTAATAACTTGGAAGGGGAAATGGAGGAAACGGAGTAGTAGTTATGTGATCCAAATTTTTTGCGGTTAAAGAAAGTGGTTACATTAAAATCTTTGTCAATTCTGATTAGGCCACTGTTTTGTTCAACTGCCCAAATATTACCAGCTTGATCTTCACAGATATCATTGATTGGGGAAATAGTTTCTTCGAGCTCAATTTTATAGAATTCTTCTTTAATCTGATAGGATAGATCACCATTGTTATGCCCGATCCACAATGTGCCATTTTCGCTAAGAAGCAATTTTTGAACAAAATCATTTGCCAGCGAATCATGTGTGGTATAAGTGATAAAATCAAATCCATCATATCTGACCAATCCTTCCGATGTGCCAATCCATACATAACCCTTTTCACCTTGGGCCATGCTGTAGATGTAGTTTTGAGGGAGGCCGACGGAACTGTCAAAAATCTTGAAATCAAAAGACTGTCCGGATACACTTGGAGTAAATGAAATTAGACTAATAACAAGAAATAAAAACCTACCAGTTAATTTAATCACAGCTTTTAGCATAGTCTATTTTTTTGGAGTCAATTTTATCTTCCCGCTATATTTTGGTACGCCTCCTATTGGTACACTGTAGAAGGGTAATAATTCTCCGTATTGATTCTCTAAAAATATAACTACATTATTACTTTTTACATCTTTGGCTCTATTTTTTATCATCTGGATATTTAGAGAAGTATTTTTCTCAGCCTCTAAAATTTTGTGTGTGCTGGTGTTCCATGTATCATCGGCTGATATTTTCACATACTCACCTTTACGTGCACATGAAATAATTTTTATATAGCCATCGTTATCCCAGTCAAAATTTGTTTGTTTGATCGAGATCACTTTGTCATCAATATAAGGATAGATGTGCGAAATTTCATTCCGATCATCATGCATTCTGAATTTATATTTAAAATAATAGGCAAAAGCACCTTCCGCTTTATGGTTACGATCATTTTCTGAACTTAAAAATAGGCGATAGAGGTTACCATCATCTCCGGATACGCCTTCAATAACAATTTTAAAGATATACCCTCCAAACTCAGGCAGATACTCACCTTCGTCTGGATTTATCGGACCAAAGGTATACCATTTAAGATCGTATCGTTCATTTTCGCCAAATGATTTAGAAGCGAGCATGGTGCCACTTAGGTAATCTCCATCTACATTTCCTTTTTTTGCGTCAGAGGATGAACAAGAACCTTTTCCTCCGTAGATGCTATATCGCATACGGGTATCCCATTCACCTTTTTGTTCATCGTTTTCACCTCCCACATCGGGATCAAAAACACGAATGTATACCGGTGCCGCATAATCTTCGGGGACAGCAAAAAAGATGATTTGAGTAAAGTTATCATCTCCCCATCCGGTTTCACCTTGACTTCCAAAAGTTACCAGGTTTGGGATATTTTCATCAACACCTGGTACTGGTTGAGCACCTGAGATAGCGCACAATAGTATAAAAGCAAGAAGCGGTAATATAGCTTTCTTCATGATTAATCAATTACAATAATTTCTTTGAATGAACAGAGTTTGGTTTGTGGACTGTCAGCTGATGTAGCACCACATTTGATCTGGTATTTACCTTTTGTTCGAAAAATATGCAAAATAGTTTCACCTTTCAGCTTCGTACCATCACCCATGTCCCAATAAAATGCTTCCGGTTTAAAATCCGAAAAGTATGATTTAGTCAGATCAAAATCAATGGCTTCGCCAAGCGTGACCGTATCTTTTGAGGAGATGAAAATTTGTTGCGTGCGTTCCAGTTCAACCTCATAATCAGCCACTGCCAACATTTCAACATTTATTAGGGTATCAATCAAATCTAATTTTATTCGATAGGTTCCAGGGCCCGGAAAGCAGTGGTCAATGACTATTCCGCCCCGGGCTGATTGTCCATCTCCAAAATCCCAATTGTACACATAGGGCAGAGTATCTACTTCAATCGGGCCATCTTCTTCTAATGTAAAGCAAAAGTTATCTTCTACTTGTTGGGTGCACACATCAAATGTGGGAAAGAGACGATCAAATCGATAGATATTATCTACATCATCACGATTTGAAGCAAAAAATCCCCATTGTTCATCCTCGCTGATGTAGCAACCGAATTCATCAGCCGATGTATTAATGGAGGAATCAAATGCTATGGGATCGCTCCAACCAGTGGCCGTTTGTACCACATAAAACAGATCCAGACCACCGGCCCCACCATGTCCATCTGAAGCGAAAAATAATTTGCCGCTGGGGTGATAATAGGGAAAAACTTCTGTTTCGCTGGTATTGATATGGTCTCCCATGTTTTGCGACTCTCCCCATTCCCCATTTACAAATTCTGATACATAAATATCCATTTTGCCATGTCCATCCTTTTGGTCAGACACATAAATGAGATAACGCCCATCATCTGATATCGCAGGGTGACCGGTGTTATAATCTCTTTTTGAATTAAAAGATAAGTTTGTTTTTCTGGACCATCCTCGCTTGCTTTTGGTGGCCATGTAAACACCCATTAAGTTCCCGTTGCTACTCTTCTTACTTCTTTTATAGGAGTCGTAATGGTTTTGCGTGACAAAAATAAGACTATCGTCTGTCGAATAAATGACAGATCCTGTATTAAAGGGTATAAAGAAGTCGGGTTCCGGTTGGAAAGGCGTCGGTTTTGTCCAGGTGCTATCGGGCTTTAATCTTGATTGATAAATGTGATAGAGGTATTCTTTGTTATCATTGAAGTAATTGACGAATAAACTGCTTTTTCTGTTGGAGGCAAAAAGCATCACTGAGTCTTTGAAAAAAGGAGCTATTTCACTACTATGCCTTTCATTTACCGAAATGGGGGATATTTTTATGTCTTGTGCACTTAGGGAAAAACAGTAACAAGAAAGAAGCAGTAATAAAAATAAGTAACTCCTGTGCATAGAGATTCTGTTTAAAAGAATTTAGGATTAGGGCTGTTAACTTTAAAACCAAAGTCAAATTGTAGTGCTATTTCATGGGTGCCATTGTTATAAGTTGCCAAATCACCAGTTGTGTAATCAAAACTATATGAAAACCTTAATTGTGGTGTGATTTGGTACCCCACTAAGGCAACATATTCCTTTGTAGTACGATAAGAGGCTCCCAGCCAGATCATGTTACCATAAATAAGGGTTGCATTTATATCCACAATGGTAGTTTCAGACGTGGTCAGTCGTGCCAAAAATGTGGGTTGAACACCAAATTTGTTTGATAAATTAAACAGGTAACCTCCCGTAAAGAGATAATTGGCTTTATCCAGTGAGAAACTACTGGTTTCATCAACGTATGCATCGTAGTGGAAAAAGCTGGGAATGGAAAAACCGACAAAATAGCTATTACTGTACCAGGCCGCACCAAAACCCATTATGGGTGCAATTTTACTTTCATTGCTGGCGAATGACTCATCAGGTCTAAGTTCATCTAATAGAAAAACATCACTCCAATTAGCATATCGAAAAGCTGCACCTCCGGATAATGAAAAGGCCAGCTTTTGATTATTGGCTAATGGTATACGGTAGGTATATGAAAAGGAAAAGCCGGTTTGACCGGTAACAGCAATCTGCTGATTGTATATCTCAACACCAACAGCAATCGACTCCTTTTTTAAAGGGGCGTGACCCGAAAAATATTGTCCATTCGGTGATTTATTGACGCCTGCCCATTTTTTACGAAAAGTACCAAAAAGAGAGGTGGTTTCACGGTTACCAGCAAAGGCCGGGTTAATGGTGTAGCGGTTGTACATGTATTGACTCATCACCAGATCTTTTTGAGCGAAGAGATCAATGCCAAAGAAAATGAATATTAATATCAATAATCCTGCTTTCTTCATTATTTCTTCTTATGGTCGTTTACTGCTTTTTATGATCAGGTAATTCTTTTCTACACCTCTATCACTTTTAAAAATATAGTAATAGGTTCCATCTTTAAGAAGGTGACCATTTATTTTTCCATCCCAACCAAGTGTTCCAAAGTTATTTGTAGAATATAGAATTTTCCCGTTAATGTTAAATAACAGAAATTCATACTCTCCAACTTTTTCAATGCCTCCGATATTGAAGTAGTCATTTACGTCATCATCATTGGGTGAAAAACCATTAGGGAAGGCCAGTCCTCTGGATCTTATGAATATTGTATCTGATTTACTCTCTTCGCAGCCTTCATTACTGATTGTCCAAACTAACTCATGATCTTCTCCGGATAAATTTTTGGCCAGCGCATCAGGAATATTATAATCATCAAAAGTAGCATCAGAATTAACCGTACTCCAGATACCTGTCATACCATTTTCTACTTCAGAAGCACTAAGTTGATAAGTATCTTCTTCGTAAATAACGATGCTGTCTCCTGAATAAATTGTCGGTTTTTGAGGCTCTTTATATAATTGAACTTGAACTTTATCCTGTGACAAGCAATTGGGGTTGTTGACATTAACCTCTGTCCAATATAGGTTGAATGTTTCGTCATAAATCTGATCATCTACCGGAATTATAAACCACGATTCGGGTGAATTGGGATTTGAAAAATAACCTCTATTATCAGATTCCCAGCTTCCGATGTTGTTAGAATCAGAAGGGTCTGCATCTAATTTAAGTGAATCTGTACATTGTGGATCATACATTCCTGCATTAGCCTCAGGAACCGTTTGAACATTTACAGTAAATACATCATTTAAATCTGAATAACAACCATGTTTATCTGTTAGTTTATTCAGTAGATATTCAGTAGTGTCAGTTGGACTGAATGGAAGCGTTGTTGTAGGCGAATTAAGAATGGTGGTAGCATTTTCTGAGTTAGAAGAATAATCAAGAGTAAGTGGATTAGTGTCAGAAGCTGTTGTACTTACATCCATGATAGCCTCTGTACCTTCGCAGATGTTAACATCCGTCTCTAGTAATGTTAATTTTGGGTTGGGATTGAATATAATCTCAACTTCATCCGAAGCTGTGCAACCTAAATATGTTTCGGTCCATGTGAACGTGTATTGTCCAAAAACGGATGCTGATACTTGTGTGGTGTCACTATTTATATCATTGAAACTAATTTCATCAGCATTTGTTGACCAGTACCGATTTTCATGTGGATTGTCAGATCCCTGTAATTTATAAGTTTTAGGATTATCACAGACTACATCATCATCACCAGCAAAAGTGTTGGGTTTATTGTCGTTCACAATTCCTGTTCCAATCATGTCAGTTTCATCGGCTTGGCAATTATTGAAATCTTTAATTTCAATGATTTGATATTCGCTATCGCCGTTTACAGGTATATATAAAGTTGTAATTCCGGCTGGTTTGTTGGTAAAAGGTTCGTTAAAATCATCTCCATTTGAAATCCTAAAATTGAAAGGTTCTGTTCCTTCAAGCATTACCTGTAGTGTGAGTGTGTGGTCGTTACCATCTGTTGAGCAAATGGTGGTTTCGCCGGAAATGGTTGATTTTGGTGAGCCCCAAAATTCAATGTTAACCGTATCTCTGCCAATACATGTTCCACTTATTTCATTAAAGATCAGATCCAGTGTGTCTGCCATATGAGCCGTAAACACAGTATTGGGACTATTGGGGTCGGAAAATATGCCTGCTGCAATATCACTCCAAAAAACAGTACTGTCGGGATTTGTTGGAGTTGCTAACAATGGAAATGAAAGACCACAGCCTTTTTTGTTGCTCCCGGCTTTGGTATCAGGTATTCTGTCTACCGTAATTTTCATCTCTCCAAAAACATCTTCAGAACCATCTTCCAATTTCCAGGCAGGACCTTCCGGAGTGCCATAAATTGGAATTGTTGCATCAAATACTTTCTCAAGGGTAATAGTCGAAGTGGAACTAATTGTATAACTTACTGTCCAAATCCCATTGACATCAATATCTTCACTTCTAATTGCATCCGATTGCTTTAATATGGTTACAGTCTTAGACGTTTCGGTTTCATTGTTGAAAATGGTAAAAACTATGCCGAAAGGAGCTTCTCCCTCAAATTTTATTTTCAAATTAATCTCAGCAGACTCACATATGGATGTATTAGTACTGACAATTGTTGCTTTGGGTTGACTCTGACATAAGGAACTAAAGCTTAAAAGCAACAATGAAACAGCAAATGTGATTATTCTGAGTTGTATTTTTTTCATCCATTGTTATTTTTTACCCCCTAAAACCTTTATGTTTGGCGGAAATGACAATTTTTAACATTTTGTTACTACAAACATAATTAAAAATCCTCAAAACGAATTGAATCGAAATTGCTCAGTTCGATGTTTAGTAAACGAATTTTATACATTCGTCAAAAAAAAGCTTGGAATCCCTGCCAAGAGACCTGGAAATGTGACAGGACTGGTTTAGACTGAACTGGAAGCTTAATTTTTTTAACAGAACGCATTGAGGTTTGACAGGATTAATAAAAACACTGACAGGATGGATCCTATATACAGCTGAAAAATTTAAAAAATCAACAGGGCTATGTAAGACTTCTATGGGTATAAAGTGAAAATGCATAGGGCGATGTGAAATTTCTACAGGGCAGGGTGATAATGCATTAGGATGGCGTACAACTGTATTGGATGCCTATTTTTTTTAACAGGATGAATTCAGGTTCTGCCAGGATGAATAAAAACACTGGCAGGATCCGTCCTACATACAGTAGGACAATTTGAAAAATTAACAGGACAGTGTAAGATCTCAATAGGTCCAAAGAGAAAATGCCGAGGGCGATGTGAAATTTCTATAGGGCAGGGTGAAAAGGTACAGGTTTAAATCTCTCCCATAATGACATTCAGTCGATTGATTCCTTCGGTTAAGCCCCGGCCGCTGACAGTTGCTCCGCTGATGGCTTGTATGTCATCATTGTATTTGAAGTGATGATTCACTTCATGATCTTTAAACTGATGTAACCAGCGTTTGCTGCCTATTTCATAACCATAAGTGGAGGAATATAGTAAGATTTTTACTTTTTGGATACGTTTATTTAGGTCATAGACCACTAAGAAGTCAAAGGTTTCAAACCGGCCTTCACCCTGTGAGACGGCAAAATAGCCGAGTTGATTTCCTGTTTGATCATTGATTGAATAAATTTCAGAAGTGATATTAATGGTTGAATTAATAACTGTTTGTATAAGCTCACATTTGTTATGTTCATATGTTTCAAAAACGCTGGATAATTCCTTCTTTAATTTCTTCTCATATTTTAGATTATAAGCTTTTGCACTACTCAATAGAAACACACCTAAACAAATTAATAAAATCCTCATCGTCTTTCCCTCTCATTTTTTTAATATAGGAAAAGGTCTATTGGGCTATACGTTCAACGGACCAGTTTCCTAAATGATATTACTACTGATTAAAACCAAAACCCAATACCCATATTAAATATCTTTGAATATTCGTCTTCCGACTCCGGTTTTCTGAATTGCATGTCTGCTTTGAAAACCACCCCATCTGCTACTGTGTACCCTATACCTGCAATAAACTCATCGACTTTATAAGCATCCTTTGCTTCAATGCCATCTGTTTTTTGATGAGTATTATAATGTTCGTATCGTACAAAAGGAGTTAATGTAGTTTCCGTAAATTTGAAATCATAAGCAACTTCTACATAAGCACCCAACATGGCTGATCCCAAATCTCTTCCTGTAAATTCATTGTATTCTTTAGTGTTCGAAAGACTATTGTAAATGAATTGACCTCTCGCCTGAAAATTATTCATGCGGTAACGGGCATCTAATCCAATCATGGCTATACCCACAGTCGACGAATCTGCCATCGCATTGGCTGCTTCATCAGACTTGTCTAATCCGTCATACAACTCAGATTGTGTTTTTCCAAAATAACCGGATAGTCCCAGCTTCAAGCCCTGGATGCCATAATAGTCAATTTTAGCTGATAAGTTGGGTGAACTAATATATGATTCAGCTCCTTTTTGACGACCGCTGCGAATACCTTTTTTACCACCTAATACACCGGCTCCGTCAGCATAGCCATTAAAGCCATTAACCACATATAACTGGTATCTCAATGCAGCATTGGTAAGATTACCATTAATACCGGCACCAATTTCACGCCAGGTGGTTGGTACAATGTAGCTATCTACATTAGGTCGTTCCACACCATTAAAAGTAGTAGGTTCATGGTATTCATTGACAATTCCCATCGGAATCAGCATTAGACCTCCCGAGAAGTTTAAGGCTGGTGAAATTTCATAATTCACAAAAGCCTGCTCAACGTATACTTCCTTAACATGCTCAAACTCCAGCTCAGTAACCACTTTGGTGCGTTTATTAAACTGGTAACCCAAAAGCATCACCATGCGATGAACATCCAGTTTCCCATTTTGCCGGGTGTCGCCACTTACGGGTTGGTTGTAATCAATTTGGCCATACCCGCCAATAACTATTTTTTTTTCATTCAGGCTTTTCATAATACGCCCTGCACCGTTTACTTGTTGTTCTTGTGCCATTACCATTAATGGTAAAGCTAATCCCAATAAAAAAAGTAATCCCTTTCTCATGATTTTAATTAAATATGTTTTACTCCGTTAAAAATAAGTAATTAGATACTTGTTTGCTGGCAAAAGTAATTTAAACACCGGCACCCATCAATCACCATATTTAGGGGTTTTATATTTTGAGAGTAAGTTTTTTTCGTGTAAAAAAAACTACCTTTTATGTAAGTTTTAGTTTTGCCCCTTTGTGTTTTTATATATTTGATTAAGCAATATTCACATGGGTTTATTAACCGTTGGATCCAAAGCAAAACATTAAATGAGCGCCGAAAAAAGTAAATTGACATATGAAAAGCTACTGAAGCAAGTGCATTCAATGGGGCCATTGGACAATACTACTATCAATTTAGTACGGGTAACTACGTCTTTGTTACGTGATGATCTATCTAAATTTGAGTCTCTATTAGTTGTGAGTTTGAATGACGGAGTATCTCCATCTCAGTTGTATCACGCTTTATTTAGCCTGGTAGATGTGGTGGGATTACCTAAAGTCATGCAAGGTGCTTCGATGATTGAAAAAAAGGTGGTGTCTAAATAATAAGTATTTATCGATTGTTCTTATCTGCCTGAAACGTTACATCATTCAATCATGTCATTCGGGTAATTCATATTTGAAAATAGGTTGTTATATTTTTGTGTTAACTTTTGAAAATCGATGTATTCTATGGTTTGTTCATGTAGGAACGTTCTCATTTTCAGATTTCCTTTTTGAATGCTTTTTTCTATTTTAGGGAGGAGTTGTTCTGAATAAATGCCAAACATGGGCTCAATTTTATCCCCATATTTAGGGATAAACCCAAAAGCATTAGGAGTGACTTTTTCAATAAGAAGTTCAACAGCTTCTGAATTTACATGAGGCATATCACATGATAGGAATAGGTTATGCTCCGTTTTTGAAGTCGTTAAACCTGCATGAAGTCCTCCTAAAGGTCCTTTATTTATATATATATCTGCTACTAATGGATAACCTAACTGATTATATTCCGGATTGTTGGTGCTAATTAGGATTTCGTTACAATATGGTTTTAGAAGATCAATTGCATATTCCACCATTCGTTTTCCTTGGTAAATAACCAAGCCTTTATCCTTTCCCATTCTCTTGCTTAAGCCTCCAGCCAGAACGATTCCTGTAAGTGTTTTTTTATCCATAAAGCTAAGTTCTTATTATTTCAGTTAATCGCTTACATATTACGATAAATTGTTTTGAATCATTTATTTAGGGTCATTATAAATAAACTAACTCCGGCTTTTGTGTATGTAGGGTTAGTTTGTTGAATAGCAAGGAGAAAGCATAGTGTTTACCGGATTGTTTAAATTCAGTCTAAATAGCAACAAACGAACACATTCAGTTATTTATATATTTTCGTATCTTCGTAATTGAACATTTAAGTTGTTTTACAATGGGTACAAGCAGGAGGGATTTTATAAGGATATCAACGCTAAGTACTGCCGGTGCGGTGATTGGAACAAAATTGTTGTTTGCTAATCAAAACCAGCTTCAAAATGAGATCCCTAAGGGACCTTGGAAACTAGCTTCTGAATTAAGCAGAACACCAACTTACTGTGAAGTTTGCTTCTGGAAATGTGCAGGCTGGACTTATAAGAATGAGGCTGGAGAAATTCAAAAAATAATTGGGAATGATGATGATCCCAACAGTAATGGACGTTTCTGTCCGCGTGGTACTGGCGGTGTAGGCATGTATTACGATGAGGATCGTTTAAAAAATCCGCTCATTCGGACTCAGGACAAAGATGGCAATCAATATTTTAAAGATGCAACCTGGGATGAAGCTTTTGATTTCATCACCCGGAAGATGAAGAAGGTGATTGATGAGCATGGTCCTGAATGTCTCGCATTATTTACCCATGGATCAGGCGGTACTTATTTTGGTAACCTGTTGAAAGCCTTAGGATCTCATAATATTACGGCTCCTTCTTATGCCCAGTGCCGCGGGCCACGTGAAGTAGGTTTCATCGCTACCTATGGCGCTGGATTAAGTTCACCAGAACCTACCGATATTCGAGATACCAAATGCATGGTGCTCATTGGATCACACATTGGGGAGAATATGCATAACGGGCATGTTCAGGAAATGTCAGATGCCATTGATAAAGGTGCGACTATTATTACTGTAGATCCCCGTTTCTCAACAGCAGCCAGTAAATCTAAATTTTGGCTACCCATTAAACCATCCACTGACCTTGCTCTTTTGATGGCCTGGATGCATGTATTAATTTATGAGGAGCGTTACGATAAAAAATACGTGGAGCAATATACCTATGGGTTTGACCAGTTGAAGGTGCATGTGAAAAACATGACACCGGAGTGGGCTTATGGTATCACTACCATTAAGCCGCAAGTGATTCGGGAAACGGCTCGTGAAATGGCTAATGCTTCGCCGGCTGTCATCGTTCATCCCGGGCGCCACGTGACCTGGTATGGTGACGATACACAACGATTGAGGGCAGT
This sequence comes from Marinilabiliaceae bacterium, assembly GCA_016342595.1. GTDB lineage: Bacteria > Bacteroidota > Bacteroidia > Bacteroidales > Marinilabiliaceae > JAEINY01. The sequence goes on along the minus strand of JAEINY010000118.1, from coordinate 4,705 downwards.
CGCAATGTTGAATGCATTGCTGGGTTCCTGGGGACGTCGTGGTGGATTTTACATCCCGGACAAAGCTAAAGTGCCGGGCATACCGCATCCGCCTTATCCAAAACCAACTCGTACATGGCGTGATGCCATGGGAGGTAAATACGAATTGGCTGATTTGGCTTTGGCTAATGGTGTTTGCGATGCCACAATTCCATCTGCAACTATGGACTGTTCTATAAAAGCATGGATTGTGAATGGGACCAATTTGATAGAGACACTGCCCAACCGACCGAATACTTTAAGTGCCATCGATAATCTGGATTTGATGGTGGTGATTGATACCATGCCAATGGAGATCACTGGTTATGCCGATGTGGTGTTGCCTGAGTGCACGTATCTGGAACGCTATGATTCCTTGCGCGTGACACAACACCGGGAGCCTACCATTTCCTTACGTATGCCGGCGATGCAACCTAAATACAATTCAAAACCTGCGTGGTGGATGGCTAAACAATTGTCTGAGCGCATGGGCGTGGGTAATTATTTTCCTTTCGACAGCATCGAAGAGGAATTGGATTGGCAGTTGAAAAAAGTAGGTTCTTCATTGGAAGAGATGCAGCGCATTGGGGTGAAAAAGATGGAACGGCCTTATGATGACCTCTATTATAAAGACCGGGAGGAGATTGAATTCGAAACGAATACCGGAAAAATTGAGCTTTATTCAACAGTATTAGAAGAGTACGGTTTTGATCCAATGCCGAAGTTCACGCAGCATCCGGAACCACCTCAGGGTTATTATCGATTGATATATGGGCGTGCTCCGATGCACACTTTCTCACGGACCGCCAACAATCCTAACTTAACGGATTTAATGGACGAAAACAATGTGTGGGTGAATCCTAAAGTGGCAAAGGAGTGGGGATTGGAGAACGGGAAAGAGATTTACCTGCAAAACCAGGATGGTGTAGTTTCCACCTTTCCGATAAAAGTGAGGGTGACGGAGCGCATTCGTTGGGACTCTGTATATATGGTACATGGTTTTGGTCATAACAATCGCAAGTTAACCCGCGCCTTTGGACGGGGAGCCAGTGATGCCGAAATGATTACCAATGTCATGGTAGATCCCATCATGGGTGGAACCGGGATGCGCGGTAATTTTGTAACGTTCAAGTTTGAAAAAGCATAAAGGAGAGTGAGCTATGAGATATGCAATGGCCGTAGATACTAAAAAATGTGTTGGTTGCAGCGACTGTGTGGTGGCATGCCAAACCGAAAATGATGTGCCCATCGGGTATTGTCGCGATTGGGTGGTGGAAGTAATCGATGGAACCTATCCGCAATTGGAACTGGAGTACCGTTCGGAGCGCTGTAACCACTGTGATAATTCACCTTGTGTGCGCTGCTGTCCCACAGGTGCGAGCCATTACAGTGATGGAGGTATTGTGAAAGTGGACAAGCATAAATGTATTGGTTGTGGCGCCTGTGTGGCCTCTTGCCCTTACGATGCCCGTTACGGACACCCCGAAGGGTATGTGGATAAATGCACCTTTTGTGATCACCGGGTGAAGCAGGGACAAGATCCCGCTTGTGTGGCTGTATGTCCTACCAAGTGCATGTATTTTGGTGATCTGGACGATCCCAATTCCGATGTCAGTCAAGTGGTGAAAAAGCGCAAGTATAAAACGCTGATTCCTGAAGCTGGTACCAAACCACAATTGTACTTTTTGATATAAACCCTTCAAAGCGATAAGCAAGATGAGAGAAGAATTAATTGTCAGCGGACGCATGAATCCCATGATTGATCCGCAATTACATATCTGGGAATGGCATATCCCGGCCTATCTCTTTTTAGGAGGTTTGGCGGCCGGCATTATGTTTTTTGCAGGATATTTTACGATTAAGGGAAAGGAAGAGCAGTATCCCACAGCTACTAAACTAGCACCTATATTTGTACCGGTGCTGTTGGTATTAGGCTTGTTGTTTCTGTTTCTCGACCTGAAACACAAATTGTATTTCTGGCGTCTGTATACTGCCATTAAATTGGAATCACCAATGAGTTGGGGAGCCTGGACACTCATGCTAGTGACTCCGTTATCCATGGTTTGGGCAGCGCTTAACATTAAAGCACTCTTTCCTAAGTGGGACTGGAAGTTTAAAGTGATTGATGATGCCTTAGAAGTCATTAGGACGTATAAAACACCCATGGCCTGGGGAATGGTGATTCTGGCAGTCATATTGGGGATCTATACCGGTATTCTCTTATCCGCCTTTAATGCCCGGCCATTGTGGAATACGTCCATACTGGGACCATTGTTCCTGACATCGGGTCTGTCAACAGGAGCGGCAGCCGTCATTGTGCTGTCTAAATCGAAAGAAGAGCGACATGTGTTTGCAAAAATTGATTTGTTACTTATAGCCATTGAGTTGTTTCTGATAGTACACATGTTTATGGGCTTCAGGGCGAGTACGCAAGTGCAAATTGATGCAGCTAATATGTTTTTGGGTGGTCCGTTTACCGCACCATTCTGGGTATTGGTGGTTGGATTTGGCTTGATGATCCCGGCAACATTAGAAATATTAGAATTGAGAAACAAAAAAATACCCTACATGGTGGCTCCGGTGCTGGTGCTGGTCGGTGGTTTTGCGTTCCGCTTTATTATCACCTATGCCGGACAGATGAGCCGTTGGTTATATTAAAATAAAAACACAAGATATGATGAGTGAAGACCGTAGTAGAAAGTACATGAACCCGTATCTGGGCGGAGTTCTGTTAGGTTTGGTGCTGTTGATGGCCTTTTATGTCTCTGGACGGGGCCTGGGAGCCAGTGGTGCTGTGAAGAGTGTGGTGGTTGCTTCTGTGGAGACAGTGGCACCTGAGCATGTGGAGACCACATCGTTTTATCAAAATTACAAGGAATCTCACCAAGGAGGTCCATTAAAAGACTGGTTGGTTTGGGAGATGATGGGTGTCTTGGTAGGTGGATTTATATCCGGTGCCATCGCTGGTCGGCTGAAGTTTAAAGTCGAACACAGTCCCAAAGTCACCAGCAGAACACGCATGATTTTCGCGGCCATTGGTGGTGTTCTGTTTGGATTTGGTTCCCAATTAGGACGTGGATGTACCAGTGGATCGGCCTTAAGCGGAATGGCCGTATTGTCGTTAGGTGGGTTTATAACGATGGCTTTTATTTTTGGGACAGCCTTTGCGCTGGCTTATTTCGCACGTAAATTATGGATCTAATAAATCGGATGATATGGGACCTTTAGTAGTATATGAGTTTATCTCACAAAATACCAATTTGTTGTTGGCCTTCATTATTGGTATTGGATTTGGATTTGTGTTGGAGCGCAGTGGATTTTCGTCGTCACGTAAGTTGGCCGGTATGTTTTATGGTTATGATACCACGGTCTTAAAAGTATTCTTTACAGCCGCTGTGGTGGCCATGTTAGGATTGCTTTTTTTTAGTTTGTTTGGCTGGATCGATTTGAGTCTGATTTATATTAACCCAACCTTTTTGTGGTCTGCCATTGTGGGGGGTGCTGTGATGGGGGGGGGATTTATCCTTGGCGGCTTTTGTCCGGGCACCGCTTTCTGTGCCGTGTCTATTGGGAAATTGGATGCCCTTTCATTTATTGGCGGTTTGGTGATTGGGGTGTTACTATTCACCGAAGGATTTCCGTTTGTGGAGGAGTTATTTTACGCCGGGAATATGGGAACACCGACTATCAATGAACTATTGGGTATGTCACGTGGCGTATTTGGATTAGTACTCATTTTAGCAGCTTTTGGAATGTTCTTCGTAGGTGAATGGGCAGAACGCAAATTTCCCCGTGAAGAGTATTAAGACCTAAGGAGAAAGGCTAAAGTAAAAAGTCAAAATTGAATTTTTAAAGCGTGTGTTATGAATATGAGATTGAAAATAGCAATGGCCATTATCCCACTGGGAATTATCATTGCTGCTGTACCGGAAAACACAACCCGTCCTTATAAATTGTCAGCAGTTGAACTGTTGGAAGAAGTGAAAGAAGGCATTCAGTTCATGCATCCTGATGAGGTGGCGGATATGGTGGTTCAGAAAGATCCCTCATTGCAGTTAATTGATGTCAGGGATAAAGATGCCTATGACAAATTTCATTTGCCTGGTGCTATCAATATCCCCATCGCTGATATTCTGTCAGTAGAAAATGAGGATTACCTGAATCAGGATGTGAAGATGAATGTGTTTTATTCTAACGGGTCCACCACGGCCAATGAGGCCTGGATGATTACCCGTCAATTGGGATACCATAACAATTACGTGTTGCAGGGTGGTTTGAACTTTTGGGCAGAGACAATCATGAACCCTAAACAACCGGCGTCAACCAGCCCTGATGATGAGTTTGCCAAATATGATTTTCGAAAAGGCGCCAGTGCCGCACTAGGTGGAAGTACATTAGAGTCTACCACTGACAATGCGCCTGCTGCTCCAAGGCCAGCCATCAAAAAACGACCTAAAAAGAAAAGGGTAGCCGGTGGTTGCTAATGCAGTAAGAAACGATTAAGTTAGTAGTTCATTTAAATAGTTCTCCGAGCCTAAGTATCTAAGGTAATAGCTACGATACTATGGCCGATGGGTGATTCCGGAAACAGATTCGCCTCCCGGAGGTTGAAACCTCAATTTGGAAAGGAGAGATTAGTGTTGCATTTATCTTATAAAAGATAGGCCTGATCTCTGTATTCCCGGAG
>JAEINY010000117.1 GCA_016342595.1 Marinilabiliaceae bacterium | reverse complement strand
GCGGGAAAACCGCACGTACGGTTTGACGAGGGGATGGGGGAGTATTTGTGCTCCCACCATTCTACTCTACTGGTTTATAAGTTATTTTATTACTCTTCCTAAGCTGCGGAGCAACCGCCCTAAAGAAAAATAAAAACAATAAGGGCACAGAGTATTTTCATTAGGAAGGCACTAATAATCTTCTTCATAATATTTAAAAAGCTCTGTGACCATTTTCTTTTCCTGAACTTTGCGCTCTTTCATATAACAAGCTTTTCCTATCAACGAATTAACGCGATTTTTTTTGTCCACAGATTACATGGATTTAACAGATTTTCTATCGTTATCATGCCAATGGTTATTCAAGTATTGAAGCGCGATAATAATCGGGCTCTGTGAACTCCGTTTCAGCGAAGCGAAACAGCCTTTTTGGCCCTCGCGGAACTGCATATTCCGGCGCATGGAGCCAACTGCGGTCATCATCTCATTAGTTGCGCCGGTTTTACGTGCTATCATGTATCATAGGGCTCCGCTTCGCTGCACCCTATGCTATTACCATGTCGCTCTTTCAGAGCTAAAAAAACTCTGTGAATCTTTGTGTAACTGTGTTACCTTTTTCTCCGCCTTATCTCTGCTTTTGTTAGCACTCCCTAAAGCCAGGCAGCGCCGTTGAACGATGTGGCGATTGTGTTGTATAAACTAAAAGTATTTCCACAATGGATGGTAATCGGTAGGATTCTTGTTACATCCGCTTGTAGATTATTTTCCTTCTCCCAGTAACAAAGTCTTTAAGGTATAAAGGAAGATCTTGAAATCAACATATAACGACAGGTTTTCCATGTAAATCATGTCATAGCGCAAGCGTTTAATCATCTGATCCAGATTTTCGGCATAGCCAAATTTCACCATCCCCATGGAGGTAATGCCGGGTTTTACACTTAATAACCGGCTGAAATGGGGGGTTTTCTTCAATAACTGATCAATGTAATGCTGACGTTCCGGCCGGGGGCCAACAAGGGCCATGTCGCCCTTAAAAACATTAGCGAATTGTGGAATCTCGTCCAGTCGCCAACGCCTTAGAAAGCGACCAAAGGGCGTCACGCGCTGATCATTCTCAGAAGAAAGGGAGGGGCCATCCTCTTCGGCATTGATATACATGGTTCTGAATTTGATCATTTGAAAAGGATGCCCATTTTTGCCTATTCGTTCTTGCAGATAAAAGATGGGACCCGGTGATGTCTTTTTAATTTTCCAGGCAATAAATGGAAAAAACGGAAGCATCATCAAAATACCAATAATAGAAATCAGGATATCATACAAGCGCTTAAATATCTGTTGCCACACTGGTAATCCTTTATTTGTGATCGTAATAAAAGGGGGTGACGCCACATGATCAATCTTTACAAATCCTTCCAGAATGGCCGTGATATCAGGTAAAATTTTAACGGTAATATTCCGGTTCTTACTCATGGTTAAGATTTCAGAAATGGTTTTGCTATTAAAGGATGGAAGTGCAATAATGATTTCATCCGGTTTTCGAAGGGTGATGATTTGTTTTAATTCGGCTGACTTTGAAAGTACCGTAACATCACTTAAACCATCTTTTAAGGGCACGTAATCCGTTGATAAAACCTGGGAAATTCGATATCCGCTCCGGTTACTTAAAATAGTAATCTCTGTAAAAGCATCTTTTAAGGTAGCGGCGGAACCTACCAGGATGGCATCATATTGCCAAATACCTTTTTTGATCAGGGACTGAATGATTTGAGTAATGATCATGCGAGGTGCTGCCAGGCAAGAGATGCCGATGATAATCAATTGCAGATAAGTATTCCAGGCGTTGGTATAGGCAAACAATTCAAAAATTCCAAAATTAAATACAAAAAGCACCGAAAGGCCCGCAATCAAACTTCCGGATACATCTGACAACTGTTTTCTTTTAGACAGGTTCCGGTTTTTACGGTAGACGCCACCTAAATAGAGCAGCAAGAGGTAATAGCAAGACAGGCCAATGACGGCCGTTGCCAGGGTGGCCGGAACGGGTATGAAAATGGCCAATTGAGTTAAAAATACAGGCAGATCATCCATCACAATTGAGATGGAGAAAATAGCAGCCACAGTGACAAATAGTATATCACTTAGTAAAAAAACAGACACTGCTTTACTTTTATTCATTTTCCCATGTAGCCCCATTGCTTATGAGAACGGTAATCAGTGAGAAAAATTTTATTCGAGTGTGAAAAGTTTAATTGCTCTATTAATATTACGATAGATTTTGATGAATATCAATGGTTTATTTATGGTATGTTAATTTTCATATGCCGTAAATAGCAGGAGTATAATAGCACACCAAAAATTAAGTTAATTTTACATCCTATATGGAGCAGATAGATTCGTTCAGACATAGGGGAATGAGAACCCGTTTGGTGCAAGAGTTAGCGGGAAAGGGAATTAGTGATGCCAATGTGTTGAAGGCGATTGGTAAAATTCCGCGTCATCTTTTTTTAGAGAGCAGTTTTGTGAATTTTGCTTATCAGGATAAAGCCTTCCCTATTGCTGCTGGTCAAACCATCTCCCAACCTTATACTGTTGCCTTACAATCACAGTTTTTGGAGGTCAAGGCGGGGGATCGAATATTAGAGGTGGGGACTGGTTCAGGGTATCAGGCCGCTGTTTTAGTTGAGATGGGCGTCAAGCTATTTTCTATCGAACGCCAACGTGAACTCTATCATCGCTCTACCCGTTTGTTATCCCAATTAGGCTATTTGGCTCGTTTTTTTTTAGGCGATGGGTATAAGGGATTACCTTCTTTTGCCCCGTTTGATAAAATCATTGTGACGGCTGGCGCACCCTTTATACCTCGTGATTTACTAACTCAATTAAAGGTGGGTGGGATTATGATAATTCCACTGGGGGATGCAAAACAAGTGATGATGAAAATTACACGCCTCAGCGAAGATGATTTTGAGCAAGAGCAAATGGGTGAATGTGCGTTTGTGCCGATGTTAAAAGGAATCGTAAAATAAAAAATAGATACATGATAACAATTGACGTATTACCAATTAATCCATGGCAGGAGAATACCTACATCTTGTCGGATGAAACCAAAGAGTGTGTGATCATTGATCCGGGTTGTTTATCGCCCGATGAGCGTAAATTTGTATCGGATTTCATTGCCAATAAAGATTTAAAACCGGTTCGCTTATTACATACTCATATGCATCTTGATCATGTATTTGGATCGGCTTACATTGCCAGGACCTATCATCTGAAAACCGAAGGGCATATTGGTGATGAGCCGTTTATTGATCAAACGGTGACCTACGCCACCCAATTTGGTGTGGAAGTGGATGAAAATCCGCCTGCTTTCGGAAATTACCTCAATGAAGGGGATGAAGTGACCTTTGGTAATTCTTCTTTAAAAGTAATTCATGTGCCAGGTCATTCGCCGGGTGGGATTCTTTTTTATCAGCCTGAAGAGCAATTTGCCATTGTGGGGGATTCTATTTTCAGGGAAAGTATTGGCAGAGCCGATTTACCAGGAGGTGATTTTGATACATTAATCAGTAACTTGAAAAATAAAGTCTTAAAGTTTGATGATGAAGTGGTCCTGTATCCCGGCCACGGGCCTTCTACAACAGTGGGGCATGAACGTCAGAATAATCCGTTTCTGAATCAATAAAAAAACACAGTTAGAGGGGTTTGTGTTAATTATTAACACCTTGAGGGAGAGGGGTGATGTTTTTGAGAGAAACCAACAAAAATCATAGTCTTTTTAGTAAATAATTCATCAATTTGGCAACGAAAGTGACAACTGATTTAACGATTTTATAAAATAATAGAATATGGCTATCGATAAGTTTGTCCAACGACACATTGGTCCCAGGGATCATGAAATCGGCACCATGCTTGAAAAAGTAGGGGTTTCATCCATCGATGAATTGATAGAACAAACCGTACCTGCCTCCATTCGCCTTAAAAAGCCATTGAATGTAGAAGGTGGTCTGACCGAGCGTCAGTATTTCAGAAAAATACATGACATTGCCTCGAAAAATAAAGTGTATAATACCTATATCGGAATGGGGTATTACGATGTGATTACACCCGCTGTAATCCTGCGTAATGTACTGGAAAATCCGGTGTGGTATACCTCTTATACGCCTTACCAGGCGGAGATTTCTCAAGGTCGTCTGGAAGCGTTATTGAATTTCCAAACAGTGGTTACTGAAATGACTGGTATGGAGTTGGCCAATGCTTCTTTATTGGATGAAGCAACGGCTGCTGCGGAAGCTATGGTGATGATGTTCAATTCACGCAGTCGTGCGCAGGCCAAAGCGGGAGTGAATGTGATGTTGGCGGATGAAATGATGTGGCCACAAACCAAAGAAGTATTAATTACCCGTGCTCAACCACTGGGAATTGAGCTGCAATTTGGTGATTTTAAATCACTGGAGTTTACCGACAATGTATTTGGTGTGATGGTGCAGTATCCGAATTCAAATGGTAACATTGAAGATTACCGTGAATTGGTTGAAAAGGCTCAGGAAAAATCAGTCCGGGTGGCTGTGGCTGCTGATTTATTGAGTTTAGCCGTGTTAACACCTCCGGGAGAATGGGGCGCTGATATTGTATTTGGTACCACCCAGCGTTTGGGTATTCCAATGGGATACGGTGGACCGCATGCGGCTTACTTTGCTACCAAAGAAGCATTGAAGCGTACTTTGCCCGGACGTATCATTGGTGTGACCAAGGATGCCAATGGAAAGCGCGCTTTGCGTATGGCCCTTCAAACACGTGAACAGCACATTAAGCGTGAACGTGCGACTTCTAATATCTGTACCGCTCAGGCATTATTGGCTACCATGGCTGGTTTCTATGCTGTTTATCATGGACAGGAAGGCATTGAGCACATTGCCGGTCGTATTCATGCCATCGCCTGTCAATTGACTGAAGAAATTGAGAAGTTAGGTTACAAACAACTGAATAAGGATTTCTTTGATACCATTCGTTTTACCGTTCCTGCTGGTGTTAAAACAGAAGACATTGAGAAGTACAGTCTGGAGCTGGAAATGAACTTCCGTTATCTGGAGAATGGTGAAGTTGGTTTGAGTATTGATGAAACCACTAACCTGGATGACATCAATTGGATTGTTGAAACATTTGCTAAAGCAGCCGGTAAAGATGTGCCGGTGATTAAAGCTATTGGCGAAGGCTGTCAATTAAAAGATGCGTATCGTCGGACCAGTGATTTCTTAACTCAGGATATTTTTAAGAAATTCCGTGCTGAAGCGGAAATGGTGCGTTACATCAAGAAATTGGAGCGTCGCGATATCTCTCTGACACACTCCATGATTTCTTTGGGATCATGTACCATGAAGCTAAATGCAGCGACGGAGATGTTGCCATTGAGTTGGATCGAATTTAATGGATTGCACCCATTCATACCGCACGATCAGGCGGAGGGATACCACATCATGATGGAGGAGCTGCGTAAGGACTTATCTGAGATCACTGGTTTTGCGGATGTAAGCTTACAGCCTAACTCAGGTGCTGCTGGTGAATATGCCGGTTTGATGGTCATTCAGGCCTATCATAAGAGTCGTGGTGATGAACAACGTAATGTGGCCATTATTCCGGCTTCGGCGCATGGTACCAATCCTGCCAGTGCAGTCATGGCTGGTCTGAAAGTAGTGGTTGTTAAGTGTGATGAAAAAGGCAATATTGATGTAGATGATTTACGTGCTAAATCAGAGAAGCACAAAGATGAATTATCTTGTTTGATTGTTACTTATCCTTCTACACACGGTGTGTTTGAGGAGTCAATCATAGAAGTGTGTGAGATTGCTCATGCTAATGGTGGTCAGGTTTACATGGATGGTGCCAATATGAATGCTCAGGTTGGATTAACCAGTCCGGGATTCATTGGGGCTGATGTGTGTCACCTGAACTTGCATAAAACATTTGCTATTCCTCATGGTGGAGGAGGCCCGGGTGTTGGTCCTATTGGTGTAGCAGCTCATTTGGTTGAGTTTTTACCATCGCACTCTGTGGTGGATAATAAGCATCATGGTATTACGGCTGTGTCGGCTGCGCCATGGGGTAGTGCCAGCGTGTTACCGATCACTTATGGATACATCAAAATGTTGGGTGGCGACGGATTGACCAAATCGACTAAAATGGCCATCCTGAATGCCAACTACATGGCTACAGCTCTGAAAGATGATTATGGCATTTTGTATACCGGTAAAAATGGACGTGTGGGGCACGAAATGATTTTAGAATGCCGTCACTTCAAAGCCAAATGTGGTATTACTGAATTGGATATTGCTAAGCGATTGATGGATTATGGATACCATGCACCAACATTATCATTCCCTGTGCATGGTACATTGATGATAGAACCTACTGAAAGTGAATCAATGCAGGAGTTGGATCGCTTCCTTGAAGCCATTAAATCAATTTATGCAGAGATTAAAGAGGTGGAGAGTGGTGTTGCTGATAAAGAGGATAACGTATTGAAGAATGCACCTCACCCCGCATATTCAGTAGTGAGTGATGAGTGGAGTCATTCATATGGACGCGAAAAAGCGGCTTATCCTTTGAAATGGATTCGTGAAAACAAGTTTTGGATTGATGTAGCTCGTGTTGACGAGGCATACGGCGATCGTAACTTGGTGTGTACCTGCGAACCCATTGAGAGTTATATGGAAGAGTAATTATTAATAGATTATTTCTTTGTCAACCCGGATCAGTAGGATCCGGGTTTTTTTATGCGCCTGAAATTTATCTTTTGCCATGGATTGTTGTAAATTGATGGAGATGTTCTCCGGCTTGTTAATAACTATTTAAAAGCAGTGGAAACTTTTCAATTAACAAAGCGTACTAGATCTTATTGTTCAATGAAAAAGAGTTTAGAGATGAGAAAATTTTACACACTATTTTTTATAATTCTGACAACGGTTAGTTTGTCGGCTCAGGATCTTATGAAAGTTTTTGAGGCTCAGAAACGTTTCGAAGGTGTTAATCAGGTCATAGTGTCAGGTGAATTTTGTAAAGTAGGGGTTGATAAGGGAGATGCCGTTCAGGTAGATGCTATTTTAAATGCCGGAAAACAGAATGATGCTTATCAAGTAGAGATGGTTCAAGAGGGTGCCATACTTAAAGTGGATGTGATGATCCCTGCTTCCGGATGGACTTCTCATGCCGGATCCATTATAATTTCAGTGCCCAATCAGGTGAAAGTGGATGTAACTACCACTTCCGGTTATATTGATGTAGTTGGAGTTGATGAAAGTGTGCTGAAAGCCGAATCTGCTTCCGGGAAAATTAATGTCAGTGATTTTAAGGGAGAAGCTAATTTAAAATCAAAATCGGGTGCTATCACGGCTCACAATGTTACCGGTAAATTGACCACCTATAATAAAAGTGGCAAGCAGGAAGTGAGTCATGTGGAAGGAGATGTTGTTATGGGAACTTATAGTGGTGACTTACATGCCAAACACATCACTGGAAAAGTGGCTACTGAGAGTACGGACGGGGCTCAAACTTTGCTGGAGATCACGGGTGATGTGAAGTTGAAAACAAATTCAGGTAATCTGAAACTATCCAATACCAAAGGCAATGTTAATTCCGTATCTGCTTCAGGAAGCTTTAAATTGTTTGATGTAGAAGGTGTTTTGAATTTGCAATCGACTAAGGGCGAAATAAGCGGTTCTCGCGTAAAGCTTACTGCATCTTCGACATTTACAACAACAGAAGGTAAGATCAAATTCAATTTTGATAACGACCGGTCTGAGTTATCCTATGTGTGTGAGTCGAAAAACTCTTTTATCGCTTTGTATGGTAAATCGAAAAAGAAGAAAAACAAAACTGGTAAAGGTGGCATTGTGGTGACTGCAACAAGTACAACTGGTGCACAAGCTTTCTTTTAAACCTGTGGTTTAAGTTATAAAATTAAAAAAGCCTGGTTTATGCCAGGCTTTTTTGTGTATTATAAAGAACTTATTTTAGTCTTTGTTTGCTCTGCTGATAGCATCTTCTATGATGGCGTTGAAAACAGCCTTAATGTCGCGTCCTGCAGCTCTTATTTGTTGAGGTATGAAGCTGGTGACAGTCATGCCAGGTGTCGTATTCACTTCGAGCATGAAGATTTTGTTATCACTGAGTATGTAATCGATTCGTACAATACCTTTACATCCCAATATGTCATATATCAACGAAGAGATGGATTGAATGCGGTCACGCACTTTATTGTCAATACGGGCTGGTGTTATTTCTTCGGCCTTTGATGCATCATATTTGGCTTCAAAATCAAAGAATTCATTTTCACTGATGACTTCCGTCAATGGAAAGATGACAGACTCATCCTTCGTTTTGTATAGGCCACAGGTTACTTCCGTACCGCCTAAAAATTGCTCAATGATGATTTCATCACTTTCGGTGAAAGCTTTTTCGATGGCCGGTTTCAGCTCATTAGCTGTTTTTACCTTCGTGATTCCAAAGCTGGATCCGCCGGCATTGGGTTTCACAAAACAAGGTAAACCTACTTTTTCAACTATGTCATCCGCATTGTACTCTGATCCATTTCGAATGAGCAGTGAATCGGCAACAGCCACGCCAAATCCTTTGAGGTAGGTGTTGCAGGTAAATTTGTTGAAAGTCAGAGCAGAAGGTAAAACATCACAAGTAGTATGAGGAATACCCGCCATTTTCAAATAACCTTGTAACAAGCCATTTTCACCAGGTGTACCATGAATCGTAATATAAGCACAATCAAGGTTAACCTTCTCACTTTCCAATTGAAAAGAGAAGTCATTTTTATCAATGGGATACTCTTTGTTGTCGATAACTGCACACCATTTTTCTTCGATAATTAAAATGGGATAGCGATTATATAATTCGGGTTCAATAAAGGTCATAATTCCCTGCATACTCTTCTCTGATACGATTACTTCAGATGAGTATCCACCGTAAATGATGCCAATATTTTTCTTCATAGCCAGAATTGTTGTGGATTTACGAAATTGTATTCAAAATTAGTTTTATCTACTCGTCTCTTTCGGAAATATACCCTCGCCACTTCTCAATGCCTTGAACCATGTCATCAGGAATTTCTGAATCAAACGATACATACTCATTAGTCCAGGGATGGACGAAACCAAGTGTTTTCGCATGCAGCGCCTGACGTGGTAGTATTTTGAAACAATTCTGAACAAACTGTTTGTATTTGGTAAAAGTAGTCCCTTTTAAGATGTTATTACCACCATAGCGTTCATCGTTAAACAGGGTGTGACCAATGTATTTCATATGCACACGGATCTGATGGGTTCTACCGGTCTCTAATCGGCATTGCACCAAAGATACATAGCCTAAACGTTCTAGAACGGTATAATTAGTGGCAGCTGGTTTGCCAAAATCACCTTCCGGAAAAACATGCATCTGCTTGCGATCCTTTAAGCTTCGACCGATATGGCCTTCTATGCGACCTTCATCTTCTTTGGGCTGTCCCCATACTAATGCCACATATGAACGGGTTGACGTTTTATCAAAGAACTGACGAGCCAGATGGTTTTTTGCTTGTTCCGTTTTGGCAATAACTAATAAGCCGGAAGTATCTTTATCAATACGGTGAACCAAGCCGGGACGTGGATCCTCAGAATTGAAAAGTGGTAAATCTTTTAAATGCCAGGCCAAAGCATTTACCAAAGTGCCGGAATAATTTCCATATCCCGGATGCACCACCATGCCTGGTTTTTTATTAATCACCATCAAGTGATCATCTTCATAAACAATGTCTAACGGGATATCCTGGGGGATAATTTCAATTTCACGAGGAGGGTAAGACATGACCACCGTTACTATTTCGCCCGGTTTGACCTTATAATTGGCTTTGACCGGGTTGTCGTTCACGCGGATTCCTCCAGACGATGCAGCTTCTTGTATTTTATTGCGTGAGGCATTTTCAATGCGATTCACTAAGAATTTATCAATACGTAGCGGACTTTGGCCTGCATCTGCAACAAAGCGGTGATGCTCATAAAGCTCATTGTTCTCCTCCAGTTCGTCAATTTCTTCCTGCTTATTTTCAACCATGATGCTTTGTAAAAGTATTATTCTGTAATCGCTATATTGTTTGTCTCTGCCGGGATTGCAGCTTGAATGGAATCGGTCATCGGGATGTCAATACTTAAAGTATCCGGCATGATTCGGGATGAGTCGATGCTCAACCAAACATCAATGGATGAGCCCAGTCGCAAGCGGGAGCCTTCCTTTGGCATGGGGTGCTGTTTCCAGATAAACGCAAAGAGGGAGTCTTCAGTGGTTTGAACTGACTCATCATACATCGATGCGCCAATGTTCAATGAGGCGGATTGACAAAAATATTTGGCTTCATCAATCGATAATCCTGTTAGATCAGGAATATTTGTTTTTTTCTGGCTTAGTCCTTGTCCAATTAACAGATCAATAACAGATCCTTTTTCAATGGAGGTTCCAGGAGTGATTGCTTTTCCTTCATAATGCTGCCCCAACACCAGGTTCGTATATTCGCTGGGCACATATATCAGCTCCCCGGTAATTAGGCCATAGGACTCTAAAATTACCTTGGCATTACGCAAAGAGTAGTCCACCAAATTGGGTACTTGTACCTGCTCAGGCATCAAAGCATTAATGGTGAAGTGTATCGTTCGGTTCCTTTTTACTTTCGCCCCCGGCTGTGGAATTTGTTCCACCACAGCTCCTGGAAGAAAATCGTCAAAGTGAACAGAATCAATAATGTTATATCTGAATTCTTTTTGCAGGATGAGTTCCTTAAATTGCGCCTCTGTTAATCCAGAGAAATCAGGAACTACATAGGCCTCTCCATGATGTGTATAAATATTTAAACCAACAAAGGTGCCAGTTAGAATGAGAGCCAAAGCACCAAAAGCAATAGCCAGATGTTTATAAAATACTTTGCTGATCAGAAATTTTAAAAACGACATAGGTTTAATCTAATCGGTTAATTTACTTTTAAATGGTAGAGGATATCAATAACATGCACCTTGTGATTTGTTGATTTCCTCCATTCCACGTATTTTTTTTGTACCGTTCAAAAGTAATATAAAATCGGCAATTGTCGTTACAGGAAACCTTAGGGCATAAAAAAAGTAAAGAATCCATTGGGATTCTTTACTTTTTTTAATTTCAGTAGCTAAATTAAGCTTTATGTCTTCTTTCGCTTGAAACGGTTAATTTCTTTCTTCCTTTAGCTCTTCTTGAAGCTAAAACTTTGCGACCATTGGCAGAAGCCATTCTTGTACGAAAACCATGTTTGTTCCGTCTCTTTCTGTTCGAGGGTTGAAATGTCCTTTTCATCGTAATGCGTTTTTATCTTTCGATTTATGCCTTATCTTTCTTATTTCGGACTGCAAAAATACATGTTTTTTTTATCTTCCAAAAAAAAACGATCTGTTTTTTAATCCTTTGATTGATATTAAAATGGTTATAGAGATAAGTGAATGACTTTTTTTGTCTCAAAAAACTCCTCCTCAAAGTAATCGGAGAGAGGCGTAACACTAATACTCTTTTTTAATAATTCTATTTCATCGCCAAAATCGCCTCCTTTTAAATAAAGAATCCCATTGGAAATAGCATTGCGTTGTTCGTTTTTAATTTTACTTCGACATAAATTAACGAACGCCGGAAAGGCGGTTACTGCCCGACTGACCACAAAGTCATAGGTAGGTTTATGATTTTCAACACGCACCTGCTCTGCCGTTACATTATTCAAGTGAAGAGCTTCGGCAACAGCCTGAACAACTTTTATTTTTTTTCCAATTGAATCAACCAGATGAAACCGGCACTCCGGAAAAAAAATAGCCAACGGGATGCCTGGAAAACCACCACCAGTACCTACATCTAAAATGGTAGTGCCTGGTTCAAAATTGATGAACTTGGCAATCGCTAAAGAGTGTAAGACATGGCGCTCGTAAAAATGATCAAAATCTTTACGCGAGATAACATTGATTTTGTTGTTCCACTCTTCGTAGAGGGCACCCAACTGAGCAAATTTATTGGCTTTTTCTTCTGATAAATCAGGAAAATATTTCGTAATAATATCCATGGTTTATAACAATACATAGTTTCTCAGGCAGAACGCTTTCTGAGAATTTAGATAATCGTGAAACTAAGAGGGCTTAGTCTAGTTTGACGTCAGAATTTTTTAATGTGTTGAAAAGTAATTCGCGTGCCCTGAATAGCTGTGCTTTTACAGTTCCCAGGGGTAAATCCAGTTCCACGGCGATCTCCTCGTAAGAGAATTCGCGAAAATAGCGAAGCTCAATCAAGATGCGATAACGCGGTTTAAGTTTTTTAACAATCGTACGCATCAAAACAGCTTTTTGCTGTTTAATCAAGTGTTCTTCCGGATCAGGAGTTTCATCTTTTAGATGAATGGGGGTATCATTCTCTTTATCTTCAGAGATACCACCATCGATTGAAACGACGTTAGTCCTTTTTTTGCGTAAAAAGTCAATGCAATTATTGGAGGCGATTTTAAATAACCACGTACTAAACGCGTAATTTGGCGAATATTGATGAATGTTCTTAAATGCTTTTCCGAATGCTTCAATGGTCAGGTCTTCAGCGTCGCTTTTGTTGTTAACCATCTTCAATAGCATGAAATAGATCGCATCCCGATACCGGCCCATTAGTTCAGCGAAAGATTTTTGATCGCCATTAACAGCTTTTCCAACCAGATCTAAATCAAATTTAGCCTTATCCGATAGATTAGGATTTACTTCCATTTGGTTTTATTTGGACTAATAATATTAACAATCCACACAGTTCCTAAAAGCATCGGTGTTATTACATCCAAAAGAATGGTATATAAGTATAACCGACCTTCTCCCATTCGGCGAGCAGCCTTTGCCAGTATAATATACTGTAAAATCATTCTAGATGCAAATATTGCTAAACTGTATGCTGCAAAAATAGGAAAAAAAAGTGAACAAAGTGTTAGCAGCCAAAATAATTGCCGCGTGATGGGTTCGGCTATCAGCCAGAATTTTATACGGGCTGAATAATGCGGTGAGGTTGTTAAATGGCGTGATTTTCGATCGAACCAATCCCTAAAAGAGCCGGGAGCTGCAGAGGCTGTTTGACCATCAGGATGAAGGACGATGGCCGTATTTTTTTTGGTGGCACAGGCATTGATAAGTAAATCGTCATCGCCGGAAGCGAGCATCAAATGTCGCCGGAATATTTCACTCTTTTCGAATAGCTCTTTTTTATAGGCCATGTTGCGCCCAACTGCCATAAACGGTTGTTTCCGAAGGGTAAAACCGAAATATTGAACGGCATTCCAAAATGTTTCAAAGCGGGTGAAAAGATTAATCAGTGATTTGTTTGAATGGTATCGGCCATGGCCAATTACAATCTCTTTTTCTTCATTAAATTGGTTGGCCATCAATTGAAGCCACTTGCCTGAAGTTGGTTGGCAATCCGCATCGGTAAACAATAAATGTTTATGTTGAGCCGCTTTAACGCCTAGTGTTATGGCTAGTTTTTTACCGTGAATAAATTTCTTACCGGTAGGAATAGTTGTGTAGTAGAGGTTGTCGTGGTTAGTTTTGAATTGGGCCAGAACCATTTCAGTATCATCGCTGGAGCAGTCGTTCACCACTACCACTTGAAAGTCCGGGTAATCCTGATTGAGTATGGAAGGCAGGTAGCGTTCTAAATTGTCGGCTTCATTGTGAGCACAGATAATAACAGATACAGGAATAGATGTATTGTGGTTATGCGGAGCTTTGTGAGTGGCTGTTTTAAGCATGAATCTCAGGTAGAAGAAAACCTGAAAAACATAGCAGAATAGAAACAGTCCAATGAGGCCATATAAAATTTCGTTGTTCACTATTTTTTGTTTCAAAGTTGCAACTTTTTTATTCAAACACCACTCGTTGAAAATATTTAATTCAGCCCTATCGTGCGATAGGCTTCTCAGGTGTCTTTTAATTAATGATTTGTATATTTGCACCCCCTTTTAAGAAAAGGGTGGCATATTTCAATCGAAGATTCATTCAGATCTTTGGGCGATTTGGGATTATGGTAAATATCTAGGTAGGTCTTTGCCTGTTCTTTTATGGATAAGCATCGTATATCATTAAGGGAAACAAAAAATAATTGGAGAAGATGAAATTTGAATTACAATATAACGATAAAAACAGTAGTGCCAGAGCTGGGAAAATAACTACAGATCATGGTGAGATTCAGACACCGATCTTCATGCCGGTGGGTACTGTGGGATCAGTCAAAGGTGTTCATTTTAGGGATCTGCATGATGATGTGAAAGCACAGATTATTTTAGGGAATACTTATCATTTGTATCTGCGTCCGGGATTAGAAGTGTTGAAAGCTGCCGGTGGTTTGCATAAATTCAATGGTTGGGATAAGCCAATGTTGACCGATAGTGGCGGCTATCAGGTGTTTTCACTTAGTAATAATCGTAAGTTGACCGAAGAAGGTGCTGTTTTTCGTTCTCACCTGGATGGCTCTAAACATTTGTTTACACCAGAAAATGTGGTAGATACTCAGCGTGTGATTGGTGCTGATATTATTATGGCATTGGATGAATGCCCATCTGGTAAAGCTGATTTCAATTACACAAAAAACTCTATGGAGTTGACGCATCGTTGGTTGAAAAGAGGTATTCAGCATTTTGATTCCACAGATCCGTTGTATGGTCATTCGCAAACTTTTTTCCCAATTGTACAAGGAGGTGGATTTCGCGATCTTCGCACGCAATCGGCCGAATTCATTGCGTCACAAAACAGGGAAGGCAATGCCATTGGTGGTTTGGCAGTTGGTGAACCTACCGAAGTGATGTACGAAATGGTAGAATTGGTAAATGGTATTTTGCCTCAGGATAAACCGCGTTATTTAATGGGCGTTGGTACACCGGTTAATATTCTTGAAAATATTGCGTTGGGTGTGGATATGTTCGACTGTGTGATGCCAAGCCGTAATGGTCGGAATGGGATGCTATTTACCTCGCAAGGAATATTAAACATGCGCAATGAAAAGTGGAAGAGCGATTTTTCACCCGTTGATTCGGAGGGCACCTCCTTTGTAGATCATCATTATTCAAGGGCTTATTTGCGTCATTTATATATTTCCAAAGAAATGTTGGCTGCGCAAATTGGAAGTATTCATAACTTAGCGTTTTATCTCTGGTTGGTAGGCGAAGCACGCAAACATATTATTGCCGGGGATTTTTACGAGTGGAAAGAGATTATGGTGAAGCGACTGGCCACGCGTTTATAGAAGTGTAAAGAATTAACATTTTATTACAGTAATTTTTTGTTTTTTTGTGAGGATGCTTAGGATTCATCTGTTCAATTAAAAAGCCGGTTTTGAAAAAAATTGATCTCTACATATTAATAAAGTTCTTAGGAACCTTTTTCTTTGCTATATTGTTGATTATTAGTATTTCGGTTGTATTTGATGTAACTGAAAAGATTGATGATTTTCTGGAGAAAGATGCCCCGTTGAAAGCCATTGTATTCCAGTATTACATGAATTTTATTCCTTACTTTGCGAATCTCTTTACGCCTCTCTTTGTATTTATTGCGGTGATTTTTTTTACATCAAAGATGGCTTATCAGACTGAAATAATTGCAATTTTATCCAGTGGAGTCAGTTTTAAGCGTTTGATGTATCCCTATTTTTTAGGTGCTGCAATTATTGGATCATTCTCTTATATTCTTGGGGGGTATATTATACCTCCTTCTAATAAAACCCGGTTATTGTTTGAAAATACCTATGTGAAAAATAGAAAGGAGACCGGGCGTAGTAATATTCATATGGAAATTGAACCGGGCACTTTTGTCTATATGGGTAAATATTATTCCTTTAAAGAATCGGGCGATTATTTTAATCTGGAAAAATATAACAATAAGGAAATTCTCTATAAGCTATCAGCACGAACAGCTAAATATGATACAGCTTCCGGCAAATGGAATCTTAAAAACTTTGTGGTACGGGAATTTGCCAATGGAGAAGAGCAAATCATCTCGAAAGGATCAAGAATGGACACACTCATCCCTAATATGAAACCGGCGGATTTTAAAGAAGAACGGAAATATTTTGAGATGATGACCAATACCGAACTAAATGGATACATCGATGAGCAGAAAGCCAGGGGGGTTGGTAATCTGGAAGAGTTTCTCATTGAAAAGTATAAGCGGGTGGCTTCACCATTTAGTGCTTTTATTTTAACCCTGATAGGTGTTTCTCTGGCCTCTCGTAAAGTGCGGGGAGGAATGGGCCTGCACATTGGTGTGGGTATTGCATTGAGTTTTGGATATATTTTATTCATGACCATTTCTACAACATTTGCCATAAATGGCAATATGAATCCTATTTTGGCCGTTTGGTTACCGAATATTGTATTCGCGGCCATTGGAATTATTCTTTACATGCGCGCCCCTAAATAAAAGGGCTTGCGTTAATTCTACACAGGAAAGTCAAACGCATCAGCTGCGTTATCTGCAGTTTTAATTTTTGTTAAAAAAATAAAATTTGTAATTATGTACCCTGAATGAGATAAAAGTAGCTCGACTTTAGGGCTCTTTTAGTCAATAGGTTAAACCAAACAGTTGGATTATGTCATTGAAAAAACACATCCTAGACCTACGGAAAAGAAAGGAAAAAGTGCAGCAAGGAGGTGGTGAGAAAGCCATCGAGAAGCAGGTGGCTATGGGCAAAATGACCGCTCGCGAACGCATCCTGGCACTTTTAGATAAAGAGTCTTTCACCGAGTATGACCTTTTTGTAGAACATGAAGCCCGTGATTTCGGGATGGACAAAAAGCAATTACATGGTGATGGGGTTATTATCGGTACCGGTACCATTTATGGTGCGCCTATCTGTATTTATGCTCAGGATTTTACAGTAGCAGGTGGGTCGTTGGGATTAATGCATGCCCGTAAGATTACAAAAATTATGGATCACGCCTTGAAAATGCGTGTGCCGTTGATCGGAATTAACGATTCAGGTGGTGCCCGTATTCAGGAAGGTGTGAACTCTCTGGCTGGATATGGCGAAATTTTCTATCGTAACACACTTGCTTCAGGAGTGATTCCTCAGCTGTCTGTTATATTAGGTCCATGTGCTGGTGGTGCAGTCTATTCGCCTGCATTAACAGATTTTGTTTTCGTGGTGGATAAAATCTCGAAAATGTTTATCACTGGCCCGGGTGTAATTGAAACGGTCTTGGGTGAGAAAATCTCGATGGAAGATTTGGGTGGTGCCCGTGTGCATGCCGAAACAACTGGTAACGCACATTTCTTTGCCAATAGCGAAGCGGAGTGTATTGATCAGATTAAAAAGCTGGTGACTTTTATTCCATGGAATAATTCGAAGAAAGCGAAAGCTTTTCCTCCAAAACCACCAAAATTCTCAGGTAAGATTGAGGATTTGATCCCATCTGATCCAAAACAACCTTATGATGTGCGCGATGTTGTACGAGCTATTGTCGATGATTCTGATTTCTTTGAGATCCAGGATTTATGGGCGGCTAATATGGTGATTGGTTTTGGACGATTAAATGGTGAAACGGTTGGTTTTGTAGCTAATCAGCCACTGGTATTGGCCGGTGTACTGGATTGCGATAGTTCTGACAAAGCAGCTCGTTTCATTCGTTACTGTGATGCTTTTAATATTCCGATTATTACTTTAGAGGATATGCCAGGTTATTTGCCGGGTGTAGATCAGGAACATGCTGGTGTGATTCGTCACGGGGCTAAAGTATTATATGCTTATTCTGAAGCTACGGTGCCTAAAGTAACCGTTATCTTGCGTAAAGCATATGGTGGTGGTTATATTGCAATGAACTCTCGTCACTTAGGTGCTGACTTTATGTTTGCCTGGCCAACAGCAGAAATTGCTGTAATGGGACCCGAAGGGGCTGCCAATATCATCTTCAAGAAGGAGATTGATGGGGCTGACGATCCGGATGCGATGCGTCAGTTGAAAGTGCAGGAGTACAAAGAGAAATTTGCTAATCCATATGTAGCAGCTGCTAAAGGTTATATTGACTCTGTTATTGAGCCAGCTGAAACACGTCAGTTGTTATTACATGCCATTGAGGTGTCTGCTAGTAAGGATGATCACAGACCGGCTAAGAAACATGGCGTTCCACCATTTTAACAGGAGGGTTGTATGAGTAAGAAGAAATTTGAAGGATTGGTTGATTTTACGGTACATAGTTTAAAGTACAAAACTCAACTGACCAAAAAGTTTATAAACCGGAAACCGTATGAAGCTCCTAATTTCAATCATGTCAAATCTCTTATACCGGGAACGGTTGTAGAGATATTTGTGAAAGTAGGCGATCACGTTAAAGCCGGAGAGTCGATCATGTTGCTGGAAGCAATGAAGATGATGAATCAAATTACCATGCCACATGATGGAAAAATAAAGGCCATTCATGTCAAGCAGGGGGATCGGATACCGAAACACCAATTGATGATTGAATTGGAATAATATAAAAAGAACCGCTTCGGATACAACCTGAAGCGGTTTTTTTAGATCTTATATTTGTGGTAAAGCCGGCACATAATCAAAGGGTCTTAAGAAGTGCAACACACTTAAGACACATTTTGATTAGCATTCGGTGTTATTCAAAGTGAAGGGTGATTTCCAGAATCTCCGGCCGGTTGCCTGTTCTCACGGGTGGTCCCCAGGTGCCAAAACCAGTACTTACCATAAAATGAGTGTTGCCTTTTTGTTTGTATCCACGACTTACTTCGAATATCTTTTCAGTCAGATAGCCAAAGGGCCATAATTGTCCGTGATGGGTATGGCCTGAAATTTGTAAATCCACAGCGGCTGATGCTGCTTCATCTAAGTTGAAGGGTTGATGATCCAACAGTATAATTGGCAGTTGGTGATCGGTGTCCTTCAGTAATTC
>JAEINY010000116.1 GCA_016342595.1 Marinilabiliaceae bacterium | reverse complement strand
TAAAAGAAACGAACCAACCATGTATTATTTTTTCGCACCAATCGTTAGAATACAACAATGATGGTATTGAAAACCGGAATCTCTCTAGTAAGCGTTGAGCAGGCCAGGCTAAATCTGGAAAAGGAATCGGAGGAACCATTTGGATGGGATTTTGATGCTTGTAAAGCACACGGTGCAGAGGTTTGGAATGACCTGTTAAGTAAGGTGAAAGTTGAGGGAAGCGAAGCTGACAAACGGAAATTCTATACCAATATGTATCGGGCTTACACAGCCCGGGCTGATTATACGGATGTGAACGGCATGTATCGAGATATGAACGAAAAGGTGCAGGTGATGGAGGATCCGGATAACGGTGTGTATGGTTGCGACGCACTCTGGACCTCTTTCTGGAACCTGAACCAGATGTGGAATTTAGTGACACCCGACTTAAGTAACAAATGGGTAAATTCGATGCTCGAAATATATGATCGGGGAGGATGGTTACCTAAAGGACCGACAGGCGTTGAATACTCGGGAATTATGGTGGCTTCCCATGTCATTCCATTTATTGTAGCAGCCTATCAGCATGGTATCCGTAATTTTGATGCCGAGAAAGCGTTCAAAGCCATGCGTAAACAGCAAACCGTACCCGGACGCAATCATGAGGGAGGCGGTTTTGTTGGTAACCGTCAACTGGAGCCATATTTGAAATATGGCTATGTGCCCGTTGAAGCCGGATGGCGTTGGTCGGAAGCTGCCACATCCAATACCTTAGAATATGCATACGACGATTGGTGTGTCGCACAAATGGCCAAAATGCTGAGCAAAAAAAGCGATTTTAACTATTTCATGAACCGGGGACAGTATTACCGGAATATGTTCGATCAGGAGACTAAATTTATGCGGCCCCGGTATATTGATGGATCGTGGATGGAAAATTTCGATGAGTTAAACCGTTCAACCTGGTTTTGTGAGGCTACTTCCTGGCAGTATACCTGGTTTGTCCCTCACGATGTGTATGGATTAAAGGATTTATTGGGCGAAGACCTTTTTAATGACAGGCTTGAAAAAGGGATGATCGAATCGCGCAAACGAAAATTTTATCATAAGGAATTGGTGAATGTGGGTAACCAACCCAATATGCAAGCAGCCTGGCTTTTCAATTATTCCGGAAAGCCCTGGTTGACTCAAAAGTATTCACGCCTGATGGTGCAGGAGTATTTTGGAGATAATCCTTATAACGGTTGGCCCGGGGATGAAGATCAGGGACAGATGGGCAGCTGGTTTGTGATGAGCTCAATAGGCCTTTTCCAGATGGATGGCGGGTGCCGCGAAAATCCCATTTATGAGATCGGGTCGCCACTGTTTGATAAAGTTGAGATTACGCTGGATTCCAAATACTATCCGGGAGAAAAATTTGTGATTGAAGCCACCAACAACAGTGCAGAGAATATGTACATCCAGTCGGCTAAGTTGAACGGTAAAACCTTGAACAAACCATGGATTTATGCTAATCAACTGCAGGCTGGCGGAAAGTTGGAACTTGTGATGGGGGCCAGGCCCAATGTGAAATGGGGTGCCGGGTTAGAGAATCAGCCACCCAATCCGAACCGATAAGATATTGACTGGGGAGTGACAGGTTCATTGGTCTTTGGTAAAAATAATGAAGATCATAAATTGTATCGAGTCATTCCTCTTTAGTTAATTAATAAGTAGGATCAATAACTAAACTTGAGGCTCATCCTGGGGTACTTGCAATAAAGTACCTCCTTGTTGTTAAGGTCAATGTTATGGAATTCACAATGGAGGGATTTGCCTTAGAAAAAATAAGTATGAAGACAAAGATTATTTCGTTATTAATACCTTTGGGATTGTTCTTTTTTCTCGACGTCGCACCCTCCTATGGCACCCCCTACGCAAAGGGTAAGACAAAAGGATGCAGCAAAACAGAATCTGGCCTTTGGGCCATTATTTGTCCCGCTAATACAGATCCGCTGATCGTTTTTGCCGCAAGGGATTTGCAAAGATATATTTATTTGCTTACAGGAGAGCTTATTCCCTTGGAAGAGAAGGCTTCGGGTAAGAACCATGTGATTAATCTTTCAATTGATTCGGGGTTGAAGGAGCAAGCCTATCGTCTCAAATCCGATAAAACCCCCAAAGAGATCAAGCTTACTATTTCTGGTGGTTCCCTTATTGCTGTCTATTACGGCATTTGTGATTTGGTGGAACAGCTGGGTGTGCGCTTTCAGATTGAGGGTGACGTGATTCCGGATGAAAAAATTAAGCTTTCCATTCCTGATTTGGACTTTACTCGGGAACCGTTATTCAAAAACCGCGGACTTAATCCCTATCATGACTTTTCAGAAGGTCCGGATTGGTGGGAAGTCGACGATTACAAGGTTTATCTGATGCAGATGGCCAAGATGCGTATGAACGCTATTGTCCTGCATACTTATCCGCCCAAAGGCGTATTTAGTTGGGATTATGGTCCTGAACCACAGTTCTGGCTTGGATTGCCTGATGAGGTAAATGAGGATGGAACGGTCAAACAGAGTTATCCATCACGGATGGCCAGTACCGATGCTACGCCTTGGGGTTATAACAAAGTTAAAACGTCAGATTTTGCTGTCGGTGCAGGATTATTGTTCTCCGAAGAGGAGTTTTCTTCATCCATCGTTAAGGGACACTTGCCCTGGCCAAAAACACCGGAAGATTGCAACGAGGTTTTCAATCGTGCGGGAGCTTTTTATAATGATGCCTTCTCTTTTGGCAGACGATTTGGAATGGTATTCGCTGGTGGTACTGAAGTTCCCACCGTTTTGCCTCCAAAGTTAAAGGCGCGGGTGGAGGCCCGGGGAATGGATCCCGAAAGCCCGGAAACCATGGAGAAGATATTTGAAGGGACTTTCAGACGTATTCAAAAAACGCATCCATTGGACTATTACATGTTTTGGACCTCGGAGAAGTGGACCGGAGCAGGGGCATCGAAAGAGGAGTTTGATGGAACCATCCGGGATCTTAAAGCCGCGGAGCGTGTTTTGAACAAAATGGGGAATCCCTTTAAAATGGCTACCAGTGGTTGGGTGCTTGGGCCTCAATGGGACCGGGGAGCGTTGGACAAAGAGTTGCCAAAGGATGCGGTCATGGCCACTTTAAGCCGGGCTATGGGTTGGACTCCTCTGGAACCCACTCTTGCCGGATTAAACTGTTCCAAATGGGTGTTGCCCTGGGCTGAGGATGACGATGCTTTAACTCAACCACAACTTTGGGTTGGGCGTACACGCCGTGATGCTGCTGATGCACTAAAATATGGAGGTGATGGTTTTTTCTTGTGTCATTGGAGAACCAAGGGAATCTCTCCTCAGCTGGCTGCAGCGGCAGAAGCTTGCTGGAGCCAGGAGCAGTGGAACCCCGAACTGGAAAAACGCACAACCCAGGTGGAACAGAAAGAGTTTAAAGTAGGCGGTCGGCAACATATAAATCGGGAAAAAGCCATAGCAGGCACCGATACACCCAAGATCTATCAATCACATGGATACGGTGATACTCGTTATGTACTACAAGTGCCCAATGGAACTTATACTGTGACTTTGAAGTTTTGCGAAAACTTCTTCGATGAATCTGGCAAACGGGTCATGGGGGTGAAAATAAATGGCCGGCAAATGATTCGTGATCTTGATGTTTATGACAGAGTTGGTATGAATAAGGCTTATGATATTTCCTTTGGGGATATTGAGGCGAATGAGGAGAAGATTGAAATTGAGCTGGTTCGTCAGATTGATAATCCATTCCTATCAGGGATCGAAATTGACGGGATGACCCGGGTATTTAATCAGATTAAAAGCCGTCCCTTTTCGCGTAGAATCAATTGTGGCGCCGGGGCTATTGCTGGCTTCGAAGCGGAGCCCCGAGCCTCCGATGAGGAGGGCAATGGCTTTGAAGGCCCTCGTGGATTGCCCGTGGTTGATTTTTATGTCTCTTGGTGTAAGGATATGTTTGGCCCTGAAGCGGGGCCGGAGCTGGCCGCTCTGTTTTCCAAATTGGACGGGGGTCCCTTTGATCCCGATCCGAAACCGGGAAAGCGCGAAACCAATCTTCCCAGACCAACCACATGGAACGAAGGTCCTGGTGCCATCAAGGTAAATTTCATGAGTTGGCAGGAAGAGAAGAAAAAATATGCTTTTGTGGATGAGATGGCTGCACTGCGATCGAAAGTGAAGGGGCAGGGCAACCTGTCGCGTTTTGATTATTGGCTGGGGACTTTTGTGTATCTGAGTCATCTGGGGCATATTGGCTGTTTGCGGGGGGCGTTGGATAAGGCCTTGGACAAGGCTCAGCAAGTAAGCAATAAGGCGGAGAAACAAAAGCTGGCCGAGGAGTTGGTGCTGCCGGTTCGGAAGGAACTGGCCCGGGAGTGGGAAAACCTAATTACATCCCTTCTGGCCATTACCGATACACCCGGTGAAATGGGAACCCTCTCCAACCTGGAACAACATGTACGCCGCAATTATTGGGCTGGTCGTCGCCCGGGCCCTGCATTCTGGTTTCTGGCTCAGCATGATGACGCCATCGAAAAAATGTTGGGGTACGAACTGCCTGCTGATGTGCACCCCAGCAAAGAATATTCCGGTGATGCTCGTATCATTGTTCCTGCCGCCCGTACCCAGGCAGATGAGGGAGAGGAGCTGACGCTAAAAGTGATTATTCTGGATCAGGAACGGCCGGAAAAGGCTGCGTTGTATTACCGATTATTGGGCCAAAAGAAATACAAGAAGATCCCGCTCAAGCATGTTGGTCGGGCTGTGTATAAGGTTACCCTTCCTGCAGCGCAAAAGGAATCTGTTGAATATCATATCAAAGCCACCATAGGAAATGGCAAAACACTTTACTGGCCGGCTACGGCACCTCAAATGAATCATACAATAGTAACAATGCCAATCAAATAATAGGAACAGAGTGATAAAAATGCGAATGAATTCCTTGCGTTCAAGGATCAAACTGATAGAATATATTTTTAAACAAGAATAAATATGAGTTTACAAAAGAAAAGAAATTTCTTAATGGTTGTTATCATTTTGGCATTGGTTTCTGGCTGTTCTATTTCGAAAAGATCTAATAAAAACTTTGGATCAGAAGTTACGGTTGAATATATTCCTATAGAGGCAAGTAATACCCCAATGGAAATTCAGAAATGTATTAAATCTCCTAATAGTCCAAAAGTCATTATTGAGATTGATACCGAAAAAACTGGACAGCAAATGGATGGTATAGGTGGAACGTTCAATGAACTTGGGTGGGATGCTATTGAGTCTCTTAATATTGATCAGCGCAATACCTTGTTAGAACAGCTTTTTTCAGCCAAGAAGGGTGCCAGACTTTCTTTTAACCGAATTGCAATCGGCTCAAGTGATTTTGGTCGAAATGCGTATAGTCATGCAGATGTGGCAGATGATTGGGATTTGGAGCATTTTAGTCTAAAAAGAGATGAAAAATGCATGATTTCATATATCAATGCCGCTAAGAAATACAATTCGGATATGAGGTTTCATGCTTCCCCTTGGTCACCCCCAGCCTGGTTGAAAAATAATAACAATATGATTGGCAACGACACCTCGAATTATCTGAAAGCCGATCCACGTGTATTGCCAACATATGCTAATTATTTGGTCAAATTTTGTGAGGGGTATAAACAACATGGAATTACGATTAACCGCCTGTTTGTTCAGAACGAAGCTGGTAACCAGACACCGTACCCTTCTTGTCGCGTGCCTGCTGAACAAATGATTACTTTCATCTCTGATCACCTGATCCCAGCTATGGCTTCTAGTGAATCAAAAGAAACAGAAGTATGGGCGGGGACTTTTAATACCGGATACAGCAAAAACTCTATTGATGACCACAAGAAATATTTAGCAACGAGTGATTTTGTGCATAAAGTTGGCGGATTTGGCTTTCAGTACGCCAGTATAAAACTTATTCAGGAGTTTCGGAAGCGGTTTCCCGAGGTTAAATTAATGCATACAGAATCAGAATGCCAAGGAGGTAAAAACAGCCCGGATGAAGCGATGCGTGATTTTCAGGATTTTATTATGCATGTGCGTAATGGATTTTCCGTATTTACCTTTTGGAATATGGTTTTGGCAGAGCCTTGCAAGAGTTCCTGGGGATGGAGACAAAATAGTCTTATTGTTGTTGATAAGGAAAAACAGGAAATTTCATATAAACCCAATTTTGCAGTGGCAAAAATGGTCGGACGTTATATTGTTCCTAATTCCCATTATCTTTCCAGTCGGATAGTTAAAGGGGATGAAAATATTGGACAACTGGGTTTTACGGGAGAAGTTGATAGGTGGATGCCAATGCGAGGACAGGCTGGCGAGCAACTGGCGAGCTTCCAAAGACCAGATGGCTCAATTGTTACTCTTTTGTTAAATCAGGGGGCAGAGATCACTGCAGAAATTAAGTTTGGGGAGAATTCTGCTCAAGTTGTTTTGCCTGCAAATAAATTGTGCGCTGTTGTGATTAATTAAGGCAGTTATTCTTTAAATAATTAAATATGAAAACAGAAGTTAGATTATGGTGCATGGTCGTATTGGCCTGCCTGTTTATTTTTGAGGTCTCGGCAAGTCCTATTCACTTAGGGGAAAAGGATGATGGAAAAGCAGGATTCATACAGCAACTGGATCAAGGGGCGGTAGTGAAAATTGTCGCCCTGGGTACCAGCCTTACCGGTGGCAAATGGCCTTGGGTAGATGTCATGATGGAGTGGTTAAATGAGTGTTACCCGGATCAAGTGCGTATGGAAAACCTGGGGGTTGGGGCTTCCGCTTCAATGACAGTGCCTGCTATGGAAGGGAATAAATATACCTGGAAACGGTGTGGGGTGGATCGCGTTCAGGAGGCCATGGTAATGAACCCTGATGTGGTCTTTATCGAATTTGCGGTAAATGACGCTTACCAACCCTACCAAATCTCGGTGGAGCAGAGTCGCAAAAATCTGGAAAGTATGATTTCTTCGTTACAAAGCGCTAACCCGAATGTGGAGATTATTTTACAAACGATGAATGTAGTGATAGACATGCCGGAATTAAACATGGCCGAATCATCCAAACGATCAAAACTTCCCGGGTATTTGAAAATGTATCGAAAGGTGGCTCAGGAAAATGATCTGTTATTGATTGATCATTATCCCAATTGGAAGAAGTTTTTGAAGAAGGAAGGACGGGATGCGTATATTAAAGTGGTAACCGATGGCATTCATCCCAACCTGGAAGGGTATCGAAAGGTAGTGTTACCGGAGCTAAAGAAAGTATTGCAATAATAATTTGAATTAGGTTATAAAAAAATCAGGAACAATGATCAATAAAACAGGAACGACCACGCTATTAGTGATTGTAATAGCCATATTGTACCTCGTTGTCGGATGTAAAACAAGGAGCCTGACAAATAATAATTACCAAAATCAGGAGGGTGACAGGGTATCTTCTGAGTTGGTAAACTCACCACCTGTACCCTCTGATGGAAAAGAAGAGAGTCACAGGAAAAACCACAAATGGCTGCCGGAAAAAGACAAGGTTCAGCCAATTGCATCTGAGGTTGACAATTTTTTAAAAGAATTGAACGGTAGGGTTCGACTTTTACACTGTACGTATGAAGGTGCCGGGTTGGTAAAGGTTAATAATTTCAAACCTCAAGGCCTGAAATTAAATGAAGAAGAATGGCAAACTACCATTAGTACCAAATTGGTAGAGGATGATCCAACCGCAATGGACTTAAATGTCCAATTTAGCTTAGCTCATGGGGAAATCAAAGAAGCAGGGGTTGCCATTGCTTTTGATTTCGACAATTGGGATACGGAAAACTATGTAATGATTCCCGCATCGGTGTATAATGGCAACCGTTGTATGTTAGTGAACAGAGGTTATAATGAAGGTATCCCTCGTGAGTTGCTTTATAAAAAGGATATCCCGCTAATATCGGTGCCCATCCCACAGTTATCACCTGATGGTAAAGATGTGTCTCGCCTGGAAGTGAATGCCAGCAATATGGCTACTCCGGCAATGTGTTTCTTTAGTCCGGCGAAAAAACAGGGTTTTATTGTGTTGACACAACAGAAATCAGCGCCTGTCGATAATGGATTTAGTATTGAGGAGCGTGCTGATCGAAAGTCGGCCAGTTTTGTGATCAGTGCTCCCGGGGTACGCGAAAAGAAACCCGCTTTTGTTGGGTTTACTGAAAGTACCGACCAAGGGCTAGCTTTCAAAGCCGGAGATCAAATCGATGTGCAATTGCGTATCTACTCTTTTAAAGCCGATGATATTCCGACGCTGTTGGGTAAGTTTATGGAAGTTCGTAAAACAGTTACAGGACAAAATAGTCCACGTAATCTTATTCCTTTCAGTCAAGTGGCGCAATGGATGACCGAACGTATTGATAGCCGCTGGTATGCGGGCGATGAATTTCAGTTTTATTGCCCCGAAAATGCCAACTGGATCTCCTTTGGATGGATTGGTGGTTTGATGAACACCTTCCCAATGTTAGCTCTTGGCGATGAGATGCACAGGGAGCGTGTGGTGAAAACCTTTGATTTTGCCATTCCACGTGGACAAGCTGCTTCAGGCTATTTTCATGGTGCGCTGAATCATGATGGAAAAAGCTTTCCTCGTGAAGGTTATGATGATCTGCCTGAATTGGTTTTGACACGTAAAAATGCCGATGTACTGTTCTGGATGGTGAAGCAGTTTATGCTACTTAAAGCGCAAGACGAAGCTCAAATGATCAATCCGGTTTGGGAAGAGAATATCCAACAACTAGCCGATGCTTTTGTAGGGACATGGAAAAAGAATGGACAGTGGGGCAGGATGCTTAACAACCAGACTGGCGAAGTGGCTGAGTACAATACCTCAGGAGGGGTGATGGCTATAGGTGGCCTGGCACTTGCTGCTGATTATTTTGGTAAGAAGGAATACCTGAAAATTGCCAAAGAAGCTGCAGACTTCTATTATCAGCGTGATTTTGTAAAGCTGGGTATGACCACAGGTGGATGTGCCGATATTCTTCAGAATGCTGATTCTGAGACTGCAGCTGGTTTTATGACTTCGTTAATGGCATTGTACGAAACCACAGGTGACAAGAAGTGGATGGACAAATCGCGTGAACTGGCGAATCTGGTTGCTACCTGGACAACTTCCTACGATTATGAGTTACCCAAAGAAACAGAGTTGGGACGTCTGGGAGCAAAATTGGCCGGGATATATTGGGCAAGTACTCAAAATAAACATGGAGCTCCAGGTATCTGTACCAGTTCTGGTGATCCGCTGTTTAAAATTTATCGCGCTACCGGAAATGAGCTTTATGCCGATTTAATGAATGATATTGTCCACGCCCATGGTGAAAGTATTCGCCCCGGGGGATACACAAATGAACGCCTTACCTATTGTGATGCGGATAGCAGAGGCGAAAGGGGAACACATGTAACCGGGTGGAATGAGTTGAATGGATTCCTGATGGCCCTGGAGCTTCCGGGGATTTATCTGCAGACAGACAGAGTCCAATTCTTTGTTTTTGACCATGTGGAAGCCGAAATTGTGCAGCGTGATGGCAATGGCGTAACCCTACGGATCACGAATCCAACGAAGTTCGATGCCCAGGTGAGCATTTTTGCAGAGACTACCAAGCAAGCCAAAAAACCGTTGGGGTATACCTCCTTTATTGATTGGCCTAAGGTGGCAATCCAAGCTGGAGAGACCTGTCAGATTTTTGTCAGTCGAGAGGGAAAAGTGAAAGTCCAGTAATTGAAAAATAGATGGGCCCTGTTTTTATCCTCTGGATAAGAACAGGGCCTATTTTTTGAACCATACCTTTTTTGTGCTAGTTATGGGGGGGTGTGAAATTTTGATTGTAAGATGAAATATATGAGATACATAATTTGGTTTGTTCTCTGGGGAGCGATACCGTTTAATTTATTTGCTCAACAGAAATATCCCTATCAGGATGCGTCGCTATCCGTAGAGGTTCGGATTCAGGATCTTCTGGATCGAATGACCCTACAAGAAAAGGTGGATCAGATGTCCATGACCAGTCTAAGACATCTGGAAACAGATAAGGAGGGAAATGTCACACAAGAATCACTGGATAAAACATTCAAAGGAAGAAGTATTGGCTGTTTAGAAAGTCCTTTTGTGCAGGTGGTGGAAATCGCGAAATTATCCCGAATTGCGGATCATGACTTTATTTCCTCAGATGGCATACTCGAAAAAGATTTCATTTTAGCGGCGGAAAAAGAAACAGGCCATGGGGAAGCTGTGGCTATTACACCTCAGGATATCCGTGAAGTGCAGTTGGCAAAAAGCGCCATTGCTTCCGGCATTCAGATACTACTTCAGTTAGCCAACCTGACCTATGACGCTATTGATGCCCTTTACCTGGCTGGTGGTTTTGGTAATTATTTAAAACCCGAAAGTGCTATCCGAATAGGTCTTTTACCAATCGAATTGCGCGACCGTATTATCCCCGTGGGGAATACTTCTGGTGCCGGTGCAGTGCTGCATCTTCAATCCGAATTGTTTGAGGAGGCTATTGAGGCTACATTAAACAAAGCACAACACATTGAACTGTCTGATCACAGTGATTTTGAGATGGCCTTTGCCATGAATATGTATTTTTAAACAAATCGCATAACTGCCGATGGTAGTGCTTGCTGGATGTATGATTCATTGGAAATTGGAAAAAAATGAAAAAGTAAAGTGTATATGTCAGAAACAATTTTTATTATTAAATCATAATAATTGCTAGTTTTATGAGTTGTTGATAAGGTGTGAATTTAAATTATAACTATACGAACCATGACTAAACCAGGACTTCCATTTTTTTTAATTGCAATTTGTCTATTGACCCTTTGTCTGGGGCAAGTTCAGGCAGGACCGAAAAAGGGGATGATCAAGATTATAGGCGACAGTGTTCTGTCTAAAAAGATGAAAGATGGTAGCAAACGAACCTTGCATCTGTCATTAGATCCAAGCTCTGAAAAGCATGTGGTGTTAACCGAGAAAAAAGAGCGTGACACCATCGTTTCCATACGAACTTATTTGGTGAAGGGGAATAAGATATCGCTCCCTAAATGGGATAGTTTTAAGCAAAAGGAATTGGTTCTGCGAGATGGTGTTTCTTCTACTTTCAAGCGGGGTAAAATGTCCAGACAGGAGTATTTTAATCAGGGCAGCAGGGAGAAGCTGATATTCTTCAATGACCAGGAGAAAATCAGAGATATCAATTATTATTCAGCGGATAAAGTGACCAGGTTTGAGCATTACGCTGCTGAAGAACAGCTAGCTGTACGCTATGACGTGGAGCAAATAGAAGGCGGTCATACCTCCATGAATGGCCTTTTTCAGCAATGGAATACCAACGGGGAACTGGCCTTTGAAGGGACTTTCAGGAATGGTGTAAAAGATGGGGTGTTTAAGCGATTTGAGAGCGGACAAATAGCAGCCCGGGGACAGTATAAGCGTGGGAAGCTGAAGAACGGAGAACCGGTTGTCAATGTGGAGCAGGTTTACCTGGCAGTTGATACCTACCCGGAAATGATCAGTCAATCGGAGCAAAACTTTTTGAAGTTATTACTTAAAAGGAAGGTGGAATTACTGGTACAGGTTTCATCAAATGGGGAGGCAGAAGTTCTTAAAATAATGAATGGGGAGCGCAGTGAGGAAGATACCGGTTTAATCCGTTCATTTAACCAGCAATGTCGATTTCAGCCTGCTCTGTTGGAAGCCGTGCCCGTTCATTTTAAAGGCTGGATGACTTTAGAAAAGGCGAACCAAAATACATGGACAGTCAATTGGCGTGAGATCAGTTTTAATCCGAATGTAATGGATGGTTTGGCTCATTTTGTGGGGGGAGAGACAGCGCTTCGATCCTATATTGCCAAAAACGTTAAATATCCGGTAAAGGCTCAAAAAGCAGGTGAGCAAGGCCGAACCTATGTAGGTTTTGTGGTGGATGTAAATGGGGCTGTCACAAAGGTGAAAGTGGCGCGCAGTAGTGGTAGTTATGCCTTGGATGAAGCCGCCATGGATGTGGTCAGAGAGATGCCTGTATGGCGACCCGGTTTTCGAAATCCCAACTTCATAAAAGTCAGGTATACCGTTCCCATCAACTTTTATCTGCGATAAATACGCACCTCACCTTTTATTCTGGAATCGATGAAGGAGGTGGAGGGATCAGCTTACTTTTATCATTACAAGTATATTGATTATTGACACATTAATTCTATTTTTGACAGCGTATAGTGAACTATAACGATTCATTGAAATAGAATTGATCCTATGAAAGATATTAAATGGTTAAACCATCTTATTGAATTGGTGATCGTGATCTTGGGTATCTCCATTGCTTTTTCAATTAATAAATACGCCGAAAGCAGGAAAGAACTCAAGCGTGAGGTAATATTTTTAGAATCTTTCCTGGATGAAATCAATGAAGATATTCCGGAATTGGATTCAACCATAATAAAAATCGATCATTTTAAGCAATCATTAGAAAAACTCATTGCGGTAATCGAAGGCGAAAATCAACACATTGATTCATTAAAAAAATACATCGGGTCGGGGCTCTATTCAATTTACATGCAGGGTCCCAATACCACAACCTTTGAATCATTACAATCATCGGGTAATTTAGACATTATACAAAACTTTGAGTTACGAAAGGAGATTGTTAATTATAACCGTTTGATAGAAAGTTTGGACTTTATTCAGGAATGGGATTTTAAACACCATAATGAAGAGAGTCTGCAATATTTACCTCATTTTATTAATGCCTCAAACCAGGATTTATTAAATGATTCAAAACTACATGCCTTGGCGGGGATCAGATTATTCTTGCTCGAAACAAGTATTTCAAAATACACGGTCGTAAGAGAAAAAGGTATGGAGCTTAAAACACTTATTGAGCAAGAAATAGAGCGCTTTCATTAATGCAGCCTGATAAACCTTACTCATTCATCTGTAGGCGTTTGCTTATGGGTATTGAAGCTTCAGCTCCAGTCTAGTGCTACAAACAGTAAATTATGGTATTTATTTTCACATGTTCTTTTTCACAATCTGAACTTCTACAACACACAATCAACTCTTTTCATATAAGTGCTCTCCCGGTGAACCGGAATCTCCCCAAATGGGGAGACTATGGAAAGGAGTTTTTTATAAACTCTTCCGTTCAAGAACCTCATGGATTTTGGTTCCCAAAAACCTATGAGTTCTAAGACGGAATCAAACAGCTTTTCTTTCTAATCGCCTTCATTTCAACGGTCTTAACGCTATTGCTATTAGGCGGTTCGCACATTGGTTGGCTGGCTACGTTATCGAACATAATACGCAAAAATGAATAAATTAAGTTGTTAATTATATAGCCGTGTATTCCGGTTGAAGCGAAGCGAAACCACCTCCGTGATCTCAATACGAAATTGTTTTTGGTATTTGTATTTTCCTCTACTATATAACTCTTTTTTATCCACAGATTACCCAGATTAACACGGATTTCATCACTGGATTCGAAATAATAACAAGGCCGATGGCAATCTTTTGTGCTTTTAGAAACAACTTGTTGTTTTGCTCTGTGGCTCTCTGTGGCTTCTTTGTGTAACTCTGTGTTACCCTTTTCTCAGCGTTATCTCTGCTTTTGTTAGCATGTCAAGGCTTGAGGACTCTGTGTTACAATTAGTTTGTGTAAAACACACCCCTGGAATAATAAATACTATAATATACAAATCATTCCACTAGCCAGAAATTTGAGATAATAGGTGATGATGAAATTCTGGTGTCTTTGAGTACCAGGATTTTAATTTATCAAAATCAATTTACAGGAATTCTTTTTGGCTTTCTGCTTAACCGCTCTTATGCCTTGCCTGGCAGGCGATACAGAGATGCGTATCTAAATCATTTTTCCCGCGCAGGAAAATGAATGATCCCCAGCAGCATAAATGATTATCCCGCGCATCTCATTGGCTTTAGATGCACGGGAAATTTCTTGTATGAAATTATGTTTCTCAGATGGAGTAATTGGAAAACATTACTAACTAGCGTTTGATTTTAAGTCGGGCTGAACGCCCACTTTAATTGAGCCCTGATCAAAGCGGCCATCGCTTTGGAAGCTTTCCTGGACTATCCCATTAATAGGAGATAGTGGTGACATTATTATCATTGAGGTAAAATCCAACATTTAGGGGTAAAGAAGTGTTTGAGTATTACTATATGTGTAATACGGACTTTGATTTGGCTTTTGGTGATTTCCATTATTTGCACAATTGAGAATATTTAAATAATGGATGATGGACTTTATGTTAGTGAAGTAAATTGTTATAGGATCACACATTTGGGCTGGTTTTCATCAATGAAAATTGCACTGTATTTGGAGTGGTGCCAATTCTTTCCCCCCTTTTGTAATATTAATACCCCTTCGAATCGGCACCCTATCATCATTTTTGTGCTAAGAAAAAGTTGACAGATGATAAAGACGATTGGTATACTATTATTCACCGTATTTATTTTTCAGGCGTGCCATCAAAAAAGAGAGGATATGCCTGGGCGTCCTAATGTCATTTTAATTATGGCTGATGATTTAGGTTATGGCGATTTAGCTTGTTACGGCAATCACGCCTCACTTAGATCAGATGTCGGATGAAGGCATTAGTTTTACCCGCTTTTATGCGGCCGCACCTGTTTGTTCACCCACACGAGGTAGTTGTTTAACGGGTCGACATCCTTACCGTTATAATATTCCCTGGGCGGGTGATGGTTTTTTACCCGCTAAAGAAGTTACGCTGGCTGAGGTGTTGCATGACAATGGCTACGCAACAGGGCACTTTGGCAAATGGCATGTCGGCACATTGAGCCGCACTATAAAACAAAGCTATTTTTTGGGAAAAGTGGATCCCGGGCATTACTCACCACCATGGGAGAATGGTTTTGATGAGTGTTTTAGTACTGAATCCATGATGCCGACATTCAATCCTTATTATATGGTTGGGGGCGATTTTGGGACTGAAACATATCGTTTTATTCAGGATGAACCGGTGGAAAAAGGACAAGAAACGGGTGGTTTCTTATCCCAACATGGTGCAGGACATGAAGAACTACCTGTTAAATTGGCAGGCATCATGTGCATACAGCAGTAAAGGAGGAGATTATAAATAGATACTGGGATGTAAGCTATGAATAGTGAGATACAAGACAGATAAATGATGAAACGAGAACTGAATAATAAACCGTTCATATTAAATCACACGAATTGGGGAACGGTTCAAAAGGAGAAATACGAAATAGCGGTGCTACCCTGGGGGGCAAGCGAACCCCATAATTTGCACTTGCCCTATGGAACGGATACTTTACAATCCACTGATATAGCTATTGGTGCAGCCGTAGTGGCCTGGGAGAAAGCAACCGTTGAGAAAGGGAAAAAGTGTTTTGAGTATCTTATTCAAGTGATCGGATCTGCTTTGATGGAGTTGGCATCAACCCCAATGGAAGGATTTTACGAATAATAAATTTGGCAAATATGATGATTCAGGCAATTGGATTGGCCAATGATTCTTGTTAGTTCGGTAGCCCTATGCACTGCCAGTAGCATTCTGATGTTGATTATCAAAAAAGAAGCATCGGCCGGTAAAAGTATTATTCTTAATGGTTTCTTGAGTAGTGGTGTTTCCCTGATATTTTATTTCATCGGATCAGGTTTGTTCGCTTACTACAGAGAAATGCCCGATCAGTTGAATTATGCCATGGAGAATCCGGATTCTATCTTCCCGCATTTCATTATGACCAAGATGCCAATGGGTATTGCCGCCATCTTTGCAGCAACCATGTCCACGGTGTCATCTAATATCAACTCGTTGTCCACTGCTTTTACTGCTGATGTTTATCAGCACTTTTTTAAAGGCCGCAGCGATAAAACCAATTTACGTGTAGCCCGTCTTTCAGGCGTTCTGTTGGGAGGAGTAGGTATTCTTATGGCTTTATTGATGGCGACCTGGAACATTCTTTCGCAGCTATCGCCTATGCAGCGTATTACAAGGCCACAGGCGAGCAGGAATATGCCGATAAAGCACGAAAAGCATTTGATACCTTTTATAAATTTGGGACAACACCCGGTTTGATAGAGCCTAAATTTACAGAGCACCGTGAGATGCGTGGTATGGGCATTCCTATGATTTGGAAGTAATACCAAATAAATATCAAATTGTGCTGGTATAATGCCGATACATAATCAAAGGGCGTTTAGAAGTGAAACGCACTAAAGGCGCATTTTGATTAGTAAACGGTATAAATGAATGCTTACCACTAAGATACCAAGTCTCAAAGAAAACACAAAGAGTTAAGTTCTTTAAACTTAGTTCTTAGTGGATGCCTGGTGTTTTTGTGACTTTGTGGTATTGTTAGACCCAAATAGCTAGTTACCGTTTAAGTGATCAGAAAAGTGTATTAAATGGTCGGAGCACCTCTAAAAAAGATGGGCGAAATCTGCCACGAGGAAAGTAAAATCAGGGCTTTAGCGTTGAATCGTCAATGGATTTTTTTCGCTTCTATATGTTGCTTAAAATCAAATACAATGAGAGGGCTAGTAAAACGTCACTACGTTTTTGCAAAAACATAAGCAGGGAGCGCGAGGGGGTGTTACAGGCTGGCGATTGGGAAAATACGAGATTACGAGTTATGAGGATTCCATCATATATTGATGTTGATTTGAAAATGAGTTGATTGTATGATTTGATTACTCATCGGATGACGCTTTCACTGTTTGGTTAGTCATCCGATGAAATGGAAGGGAGCTGGCACTGGTGGATCAGTAATAAATATTTCAAGTCCATTGGCTTCCGCACCTGGGTGTTTGCAGCTCCTTATAAAAGGTTGCTTGTTGAGTCTTCAAAATGGAAAGTATCCCTATCAAAAGGTACATCATGCTAAAACACGTAGCCAATCCGTTTGATAGAGACTGATGTGCCTACCTTGATTCTCGAAGTATATGTAGCCGGGCGAGAGCATAGGTTCTTGGCTTAAAAGTGCTTGAGCTGTATGCGAGCAAACCACAATGTACGGTTCTGTGGGTACGAAGAAGGAGTGATCCATCTTTCTTGCTCGACTATAGTAGGTTAAAATAGTATATCGCCTAACTGCGTTTTAGATATTTGTTGTTCAACTTATAACTTGAAGTTTCTGTAAGCTATTTTAAAAGCGGCACATTCATAGCTTTCATCGCTTTTCCAGTTGGGGGCCGCAATTTC
Source organism: Marinilabiliaceae bacterium (assembly GCA_016342595.1). Lineage (GTDB taxonomy): Bacteria > Bacteroidota > Bacteroidia > Bacteroidales > Marinilabiliaceae > JAEINY01. The sequence continues at coordinate 1,727 of JAEINY010000116.1, read as the reverse complement.
AATATACAGCTTTTGAGTAGCACTAACTATAAATTTTTTTTCGTCTATGAGCCCCTCGATGGCATTGTCATATAACACTTTTAGGGTGGTGGCATCAACAATTCTAAACTGCAGTTTTCCTACTTTAGGTCTGGAATAGGTAGAGAAATAGTATTCTCTACCCCCGTACACGTTTAAAACAATCCTGGTTCTTTTACCTCTACGCATTTTAATACCACGACTTGATGCACTGACCTTAAAACTGTTGTCTGGATTTTTACACTTCTTTGTCAATTTTGAACAATCTTGCGCGTGAACAGACAAGGGGAGAAGGATCATAACTAAAAAAAATATAAAACTTTTGGTCGATTTTCTCATAATTATGGGTACTAGGCATGTGTTTTAGAATAATTTGATATCTAGCTTCATTTATTCACTCAACAATAAATTGCGTAGCTCCTTAATGGATTGTGAAAATTCAAAATATTTTTCTTTTGAGATGTCTATTTTGCTGTCTCCTTTAATGTATAGTACTCCATTCTTGGTGGTTGATACATCGAGTGTTTGAGCAGATTCTAAGCTAATTGCGTTGAATTTCTTCTCGATCCCTTTTAAGTAATCATGTATATCATTCAACCCACTTTTTTTAAATGATGCAGTCATTGTTAGAAGATCTTCATATAATAATTTTTGCTCACCTATTCTATTGATCGAGGGCTCATGTATTTTAAAGTCGTTATGTAAACCTGTTGAGATATACATCGTTTCACAAAAAGTACCCACAGAAATTAATGTTAAGGTTTTTCCATTGTCAAGGTCCTGGAGATAATTAATTATTGTGCTATACAGTTGCTGAGAAATATTATAGACCTCATCCGGATCGAAGGAGGAGTTTAAGAGTTTGTTTTTTAAATCTTCCGAAAAATTAAGGTTTATTTCTAAATCCTTTATTAAGTAATCAATAGCTTTCGTGTATTCAGAAACATAATCAGTACGGGAAAAAGAAGAGATATAGGCCAGGTCGGCCAAATACATTCCTAATACCAAAGTTTTATGCTTTTTGGTTGAATAGTGCATTGCTAATTTACTATCTAATAAAAGGTCTCCATTAAATTCTACTTGTTTACTTTTGATATATGTAAGAATTTCTTCCGGAGAAGGGAGCGCCATAATGACAGTTTCAACCGAATCAAGAATTTGCAGTTCATCAAAATTGATTTGTTCACCTATTTGCTCCTTTTTTTTCTCCTGTTGACATCCTGAACACCCTGAAAAAAGGCTAATAGTCAGAATTAAGGTTAAAAATAGTACGATTTTAAGACTTGATTTCATGATACGTGTTTTAGAGGTAAATAACATTGTATTAATAATTTTTAAACGTCCATTTAAAAGAATAAGATTTCTGATCTTCAATTTTAATGGAGAAAACGCCTCCATTTATTGCCATAATCGTTTGGCTAAATGAGGTATAAAGAGAAATCGCTTCTGTGAAATCATTTTTATCATTTTGCAAGCAATTGATATATGCATCTATGATTAAATGGTTTTCATTTTTCTCACCAACAGTGTACAGACGGATGAGCTGATTATCGTCTATGGCATGAATTACTGTGGAAAGCACAGCCTGCACGGAACTTTTTAATAGTTTATTGTTTCCATTTACAATCATTTTATAATCGCGAAATCAAAATGTGCACTTTTTCAAATCGAAATGTACATAAAAAATAAAAGGTGGCTAACTCTTTAAC
>JAEINY010000115.1 GCA_016342595.1 Marinilabiliaceae bacterium | reverse complement strand
CTAGCTCATTACTCGATAGCAGTAGTAAAATATTGGTTTGAGTTTTCTTGAAATATTGCCTCAGTTGGTCATGCGCAATACGGGATTGTTTATGCAAAACATCCCTTTGAGTGTTTATTTGCCATTGATAGGTGTCTGTGTAGTAGTAGATATTAGACAATACTAAAGAAACAATACTTATAATGACTATTACTAAGGCCTTCTTCATTAGTCTTTACATCTACGTAAATATGAGCTCATTAACTCTTAAATATTTTCGATATTCTGAAACACAATTTAACAATACGTTCAAAAATCATTTTTGTTTTAATTTTTTATTCAATCAACGATATTTTTCATTACTACTCAGTAAAATACTTAGATAACTTTCATATCTGCTCCACGCAATCCGCCCCTCTTCAACAGCTTGTTTAACCTTACAGCCAGGTTCATTATTATGGCTGCAATTGTGAAATTTACAACCTCCTGCCACCTCAAATATTTCCGTAAAATAATGGTACAATTCTTCTTTTTCGATGTGCACCAACCCAAAGCCCCTAATTCCGGGAGTATCTATAATATAGCCCCCAAAGCTCAACTGATGCATTTCTGCAAATGTTGTAGTATGCTTACCAGTTTGGTGTGCGTCTGAAATTTCAGCTGTTTTCAAATTTAAATTCGGTTCAATTCTATTTACTAAAGTAGATTTCCCTACTCCAGAGTGACCACTTAATACACTGACTTTATCTTTTAGGAGAGTTTTCACTTCCTCCAGGTTATCCTGTTCTTTAGCTGATACAGCCAATGTCTTATAGCCAATGCTTTCATACAATTCTCTCCACTCTTCCAGCAAAAGCATGTGCTCTTTATCATAACGGTCCAATTTATTGAACACCAGCTTTACCGGAATACGATAAGCTTCAGATGCGGCTATAAAACGGTCAACAAAAACACGGGTTGTGATGGGGTAATTAACAGTCACAATTAAAACAGCCTGATCAACGTTAGCCGCCAATATATGTGACTCCTTAGAAAGATTTGATGAACGCCGAATGACATAATTCTTGCGCTCCTTTATCTCTGCAATGACGGCATCCTCACCTTCCTGATCAAAGCAAACACGATCACCCACCGACACCGGATTGGTACTTTTTATGCCAACCAATCTCAACTTACCTCTGATCCGGCAGATAACACGTGTATTATCCTCAAGCAATACCGTGTAATGACTACCTGTTGACTTTATAACCAATCCTTCTTTTCGCTCCATTTCAATCTTTTTCCCAAAAATAAATGATTGATCCGATAAATGCAGTGTATAGAAGGGGAAAATTGAAAGAATTCAAGATAATTTTTTTCATTGGAAAAACTAAATGTGTTAACGCGAGAATAAATTATTACCACCTATTTATCTAAAAAAAAATAATAGTCCCATTTTAATTACTCAAATTTCCATAGATCTAAAAAATAATTTAATCACTTCGCGTATGAAGTAATTGTTACATAGCGAATCAACAGATTAATAAATAATGTCACAAACGAGTCATTTCACTCAATCAAATAAGTGATTCTAATCCTCTAAAAGCAAGAAATATGTTTAAAAGTCAACTAATCCAACAACTAGTGAAAAGTCAAAAGCATTAATAATGTTGACCATATGGCATAAAAACATGACAACTACTCTATAATTGATTAATGACTTGACTCTTGTTCAAGAATGGTTGTATTAATTCATCCAAACATACTCTTCTACAACCGATACAGGCAATTGAATAGACAGGCGTTTACCATCTGCATAATAATAAGTTCTTTCTTTGCGGTCAAAGCGGATATCTATTCCCATGGTTCGAATTTCATCCAGCAATTCTCGCACCTCCTTTGTTTGCAAGCCGACTTTTCGGCCTATATTTGCTACTCCTCCTGATTGGCGCAACTCAATTAACTCAACAAGCCTTTTAAGTTGCATTGCTTTTTTATTAATATTCATTCCCAGGCGTTTATATTTTGCTATCAACCCACTAGAAAGCATATTTTCCTTCATTTCACAAATTTCAGATTCAATATGATCATTCAACATTGTGAGTTCTGGTTTTACAGTTAAGCCCCAACTTATATGCACTATTACATCTTTAAATTAGCGTGATTGTCACAATAAGGGAATCCTTTTTGGGGATTCCCTTCCAATTATTAATTGCAAAAAATGGAAATCGTAACACCTTTTTTCAAAGTTTTTTTCAAATAAAACACACCTCTTTGATTTAATGGACATTAAAAACGAATCTATCATTTACACTTTCTCTCTCAGATAATTTCAAATTTTTAGAGTAGCGTTAATATAAAACACTACTGAATTAAGCTGATGCGAATTCCTACATCTCACACAAACCCCTCGCCCTACCTACCAGATCATTGCACAAAATAACTCAAAAAATTATTCATCAAAAACAGAAGAAAATAATTGTGAAAATACAAATCACACCCTACCTTGACCTACCGGTCAGTCAAAAATAAAATTCTTTATGGCTCCAAGAACAAAAGAATCTTTTGAGAAGATAAGAACAGAAAAAAAAGCACTGATATTAGATGCTGCCCTTGAATTATTCGCCAGCGAAGGTTACCACGTGACATCTGTATCAAAAATTGCACAAGCAGCAGGCATATCTAAAGGCCTTATATATAATTACTTTGAGAGCAAGGAGGAGATACTAGAAACACTGGTATTCACCACCATGGAAGAGTTACTTGACATGATTGATCCAAATAAAGATGGGGTAATGACCGATGAAGAATTTGTTTACATGATAGATATGAACTTTAAGTGGTTAGAAGCGAATTCTGACTTCTTGAAACTTTACTTTGCGATGATGTTACAACCAACCGTGTTAAAATTGGTGGAAGTTAAATTGATGGAACTAACAATTCCCGTTTTTAAAGTTATTTCTAACTATTTTGATTCGAAAGGTTGTGAAAATCCAATGATTGAAGCCCGTTACCTGAATTCATTGCTTGACGGTATTAACATAAACTATGCAATTGACCCTACGAGTATTCCTTTGGATGCTATGAAACAAAAAGTACTTCAACAATATGCACCTTATTATAATAGCATATAGCTAAGATGCATTATAGAATTGAACTCTTAAAATCAAAACCATGACTAAACTGTCCATTATTACATTAACATTTTTGCTTACCATGACCATTGGTGGTTATGGTCAAGAACTAACGGCAATGGATATCATCGAAAAAACTGATGAATTGGTACGGGGTAAATCTAATTATGCCGAAATGGAAATGAAAATTGTTCGTCCCAAATGGGAACGTACCTTAAAGTTTAAATCCTGGGCGAAAGGAAACGATTATTCAATCGTCTACATTGCTTATCCGATCAAAGAAAAAGGGCAGGTATTTCTAAAACGCGAGCGTGAAATGTGGAATTACGTCCCCTCCATTGAACGCATGGTGAAGATACCTCCAAGTATGATGATGCAATCCTGGATGGGTTCAGACTTGACGAATGATGATTTAGTTAATGCTTCCTCCATCGTGGTCGATTATCAGCATTCAATCATTCGGGAAGAAAAGCAAGAAGGATATGACTGTTGGGTCATCGAACTGACACCCAAAGAAGAGGCACCTGTTGTATGGGGCAAGATCATCTGTTGGGTGACTAAAAAAGGGTACATGACATTGCGAAATGAATACTACGATGAGGATGAGTATCTTGTAAATACAGAAACGCTAAGTAATATTAAGAATGTGGGGGATCGTGTCATGCCAACCCGTTACGAGATAATTCCTAATAACGAGCCTGGCAATCGAACCATTCTGGAGTTCACACATGTGATGTTTAACATTAACATTGAGGATGGATTTTTCTCCATTCAGAATATGAAAAGGGTTAAATAACAAAGTAGTCAATGATTAAAGAGCATAACTTTGTAGGGGGTAAAAACCTGCACCTGAGTTCATACTGATAATCGCCTGACTCATAATAAAGAAAGAACCATGAACATATTCAAATTAGCCTGGCGGAATTTATGGCGTAACAAACGACGAACATTCATCACAGCCGCATCCATTTTTTTGGGTGTCATCCTATCTTCCATAATGGGATCCACACAGGAAGGAAGTTACTCAAAAATGATTGACAATGTGGTGAAATTTTATTCTGGTTTTATCCAGATTCAAGAGAAAACCTATTGGGAGAACAAATCAATAAACAATACTTTTCAGGTAACTCCAGAACTGGAAGCAACATTATCTTCTATTCCGGAACTATCATTGAGTGCCCCCCGACTTGAAGATTTTGCCCTGGCCTCATATGGGAAGTACACAAAGGGGGCGTTAATTGTAGGCATCGATCCCGAAAAAGAAACCGCCATAACATCCATTGCTGATAAAATTGTAGCAGGTCGTTATCTCTCACCCAATGATGATGGGATTATTCTGGGGGCAGAGCTGGCGAAAAGTATGAACATTGGTATTGGAGATACTTTGGTCCTGCTGGGACAAGGTTACCATGGTATAAGCGCTGCCGGGAAATTTCCAATTCGTGGATTGATCAAACATTTTAATCCGGAATATAATCGCCGCATTGTTTACATGGAGTTATCAAACTGTCAATATTTCTATACTGCCGAAGGTCAGCTTTCGTCATTGGTACTGATGGTAGATGATAATAAAACCATGAAAAAGGTGCTACCTCAACTCAAATCAAGTATCAACTCCCCCTACTCCGCAATGAGTTGGGAGGAGATGTTCCCCCCACTCGTACAACAAATTGAAAGTGACCGCACCACCGCTTTATTGATGAAGGCAATTTTATACATCGTGATTGGGTTTGGAATATTTGGTACCATTATGATGATGATGGCTGAACGTAAGCATGAGTTTGGTGTCATGGTGGCCATCGGTATGCAAAAATGGCGATTGGCGCTAACTGTGGTTATTGAAACCATATTTATTGGCATCGTAGGCGCTGTTGCGGGATTGATAGGTTCGTTTCCGGTAGTTGGCTATTTTTTCTACAATCCGATTCCCATTACCGGCAAAGGAGGTGCATGGATGCAAGACCTGGGTTTTGAACCCTACATGTTTTTTGCCTGGGCTCCTGATGTTTTCATCAACCAGATGTTGGCCGTATTTGTAATGACTGTGATTATTGCCCTCTTTCCACTCTACAAGCTAATCCGTTTCGAAGAAATTAAAGCATTAAAAGACTAATCCTATGATACTAAAAATTGCCTGGCGAAATATTTGGCGCAATCCAACGCGCAGTATGGTCGTGATCACAGCCATGTTTGTGGGCATGCTGTTCGGCTTGTTTTCCTCTACTTTTATGACAGGCTGGATGCAGCAACGCCTCAATGATGGCATTGAGACCGAAACATCCCACATTCAAATGCATCATCCTCAATTTAAAAATGCGGATGACCAAAATACCTACATCAATCAAGTTGGGCAGAAACGACAGCAAATACTTGCAATATCAGGTGTGAATGGTGTTTCAGAGCGATTTAAAATCCAAGCCATGGTGGCTTCTGCCGAAACGTCTACCGGGATCATGATACTGGGGGTAAATCCCCGGCAGGAGAAGCAAGTCATCAATCTACCTGAAAAAATCGTTGCCGGCGATTGGTTTAAGAGCAAGAAGCGCAACTCCATCGTTATAGGTCAAAAGCTGGCTGAAAAATTAAAAGTCCGTCTCCGATCAAAAATTGTACTACGTCTTCAGGATGCGGACGGAAACATTACGGGAGGGGCCTTTCGAGTGATCGGTATTTTCAAAACCATTAACACTTCATTTGATGAAGCGAATGTGTGGGTTCAGAAAAATGATTTGCAAAAACTGACACTGCTGCCAGCAGACGCTGCTCATGAGATAGTAGTTCATGTTGAAAATCAGGAGATGTTAATCCAGACTGTCAATGAAATATCAACTCTATATCCTGATGTATTAACCGAAAGCTGGCAGGATGTATCTCCCGAATTAGGATATCTGACTGAAGTTGGTAATACCTATCAATATTTTCTGGTGATTATCATTCTATTGGCATTGGGTTTTGGTATCGTGAATACCATGCTGATGGTGGTTTTGGAGCGCGTTCGCGAATTGGGTATGCTAATGGCCGTTGGCATGAATAAACGTCGAATATTCGCGATGATCGTCCTGGAGTCCATCATGTTATCAATCGTTGGTGGTTTTTCCGGAATACTGGGCGGGATAGGCCTCACCGAATACCTGCAAATCGATGGAATCGACCTCAGCCTTTGGGGTGAAGGATTAACCGAGTGGGGATTCGCGCCCATTGTGTTTCCTATTTATGATGTTCCAATGATTATAACCATTGCAGCTCTGGTCATCATTACCGGGATCATTGCATCTCTTTATCCGGCGTACAAAGGACTGAAATTAAATCCTTCGGAAGCCATCCGGGTCATTTAATCGATTTCTTAATCTTAAAAAACAAAGTCATGTCAATCATAAAAATTAAAGATTTAACTAAAGTATATAACGCCACGCAAGTTCCTGTTCATGCTGTCAACGGCATCTCATTAGAATTTGAACAAGGAGAATTCGCCGCTATTGTAGGCCCTTCGGGGTCAGGCAAAACAACTCTGCTAAATATGCTTGGTGGCCTGGATGACCCAACATCCGGAAGTATATCCATCGATTCACAAAGTATAAATAAACTATCTGCTAATGAGCGCATCAAATTTCGCCTTCAAAATATTGGATTCATCTTCCAGGCCTATAATCTAATTCCTGTGCTAACGGCTAAAGAAAACATTGAATTCATCATGGAGCTACAAAAAGTTCCCAAAACGCAACGAGAGCAACGCAGTAAAGAATTATTAGAGGCAGTAGGCATTCCGGATAAAGCCAACATTCGTCCACGTCAATTATCAGGTGGTCAGCAACAGCGGGTTGCCGTGGCACGAGCACTCGCCTCTAAACCCAAATTTATTCTGGCTGATGAACCAACTGCCAATCTGGATTCCAAATCAACTGAAGTTTTGCTGGACATTATGGAAAATCTTAATCGGGAAGAAAACATCACATTTATCTTTTCCACCCATGATGCCCGGGTAGTTAAAAAAGCCAGACGAGTAATCACCATTGAAGACGGGCAGGTTAAAAGTGATGAACGTAAATAATTCCCAGATCAAATGACCATGAGATACCTAACTATTATAGCTCTGATCTGTGCTTTTCAATGGAGTCACTCTCAGATACAAATCAATGGTTACATCACTGAGATGCCATCGGTTGTCCATGAAAATCTCAACAATGAAACCTATTTCGATAATCTCGTTCATAATCGATTCAATTTCTCGTGGATTCCTTCTGATTATTTATCCACCTCACTGGAACTTCGAAATCAATTGATATGGGGTGAAACAGTCAAAAACATTCCCTATTATGAGGAGCTAATCAGCAAGGATAATGGATGGCTGGATCTTTCTGCAAACCTCTTTTCAGGGAATAGCTATGTAGTTAATACAATGATTGATCGACTGTGGCTTGATTATACTAAAAACAAATGGCAAGTTCGGGTGGGCCGCCAACGCGTCAACTGGGGAATGACGATGATTTGGAATCCCAATGACATTTTTAATGCCTACTCCTACTTTGACTTTGATTATCCTGAGCGACCCGGTATCGATGGTATCCGCTTTCAATACTACACCAGTTATTCCTCATCACTGGAGGCCGTGTTAAAAGCAGATCATGAAAATAAAATATCCACCGCTGTGCGTTATCGCTTCAACAAATGGAATTACGACTTTCAGACACTGGCTGGTTATTATAACGAGGAAGATTACGTGCTTGGCTTAGGGTGGTCCGGGCAAATTGAAGGCGCCGGTTTTTATGGTGAATTAACTTACCTCATACCTGAAACAGATACTGAAGATCAGGTTTTCATTAGCTCAATTGGGGCCAACTATACATTTAAAAATTCCCTGATGCTTCAAACAGAAATACTTTATAGTAGCAACATTAACAACAGTGATTTTAGTTTTTTCGATTTTTACACCTTGGATGCATCAGTTAAAACATTAAGTATCTCGGACTACTCACTATTTGGATCAGCCTCTTACCCCGTCACTCCTCTCCTGTCTGCTTCCCTGGCATTTATGTGGTATCCCGGTGTTGATGCAGGTTACGTAGGACCATCTCTGGAATATTCCCTTCGTGATAATCTTTACCTTTCCTATTTTGGACAAGTATTCTCGGGCCAGGAGAACAATACCAACGTCACCTATTTGATGAACTACATCCGTTTAAAATGGAATTTCCAGCTATGATGAAAAAATCATTTTATTGGCCCCAGGTTCCATTTTTTACACCAACACCATGATTTCTTTTAGGAACACACCATTATTGGATACCAGAAATAATTACTTTTGTAACTATTAAACAGGTGTCTCTGGGATAAGATTGATAAACGAATAACTGCCAGGCATGCCTTAATTCTGATTGCATTGATCGACGACTCATAGCCATGACAACTGAAAAGGATCCACAACTAAATCGCCTGGAGGCTGAGAATAGACGGCTAAAGCGCGTCATGAAGAGAATGTATCAGGGCGTTTGGGGTATTACGCCTCATGAACCGGAATCAACTGATTCATTTAAACCAGGCTATTTACCTTTATATGTCTCAAGTATCTTGATATCCAATCAGGCCTTTTCGACTAAAATCAATCATGTTTTAAAAACACTTGGAGAATTCGCCGATGTGAGTCGTATTTACATCTTCGAAAATTTCGATGACAACAAACGCTTCAGAAACACCTTTGAATGGTGCAATGAAGGTGTCGATGCACAAATAGAGAACCTGCAGGATTTTGCTTATACCGATTTCCCCGCCTGGCAAAATATGCTCATCTCTGAAGGACAGATCAAAGCTGCCAATATTTTTATCGAACTACCGCAAGAGGTCTGTCAAACCTTAGCAGCTCAAGAGATTCAAGCTATATTAGTATATCCCCTATTGGTAAAAGGTCATTTCTATGGCTTTATTGGTTTCGATGAATGCAGTTTCAATCGCGAATGGCTACCTCATGAAACAGACTTATTACAGATTACAGCCCATCTGATTGCCAATGCCTTTGAAGATGAAGTTTCTCAACAAAAGCTAAACAATCAAATTGATAATCAACAACTATTACTGGAAACTGCCCGCCTCTTTACGTCGGGATTAGATTTTCAGGAACAAATAAAAACAGCTCTGCAACGATTGGCCGCTCACTTCGATGTGAGTCGTGCTTTTCTCTTTGAAAACATAGACGATGATCGCTTGTGCAAAAATACATTCGAATATTGTAAACCAGAAATCAATAGCGTTCAAGACCAATTGCAGAAAGTGAATTACGAGCTTGATTTGCCTGGCTGGAAAGAAGCCTTTATAAAGGATAAATTCATCAGCTCAGACCACCTGACACTTTCGGATTCTAAGACTTGCATTTTTAAGCAGAAAATTGGCACCTGTTCATTAATGGCGATACCGATTCAATCAGATGACCATTTTTGGGGTTTTATTGGATTTGACCATTGTGCAACGGATTATGCATGGGATGTATCCCACAAAAAAGCATTAAGTATTGCAGCTGAAATTCTGGCCGGTTCATTTGAACGGCAAAGTGCAAACCGTGAAATTCGTCAGAAACATGCCGAGATCCTTAAAATAAATAAAACGCTCTCAAGCAAAGAGCAATTTCTTCAAAACATTCTGCACACCGCCCCAATAGGCATTGTACTGATTAATAATCGCATTATTGAATATGCCAATCAATCAGTACTCGACATCTCCGAATATAGTTATGAGGAGTTGATGGGTAGCCATGTCTCTTCTATTTACGGAACAGATAACGAAGACTTAACCGGCATTGAAAAATTCTATTCCGAAATCCAATCAAAGGGTATTTCAACAATAGAAGTAAAAATGCTGTCCAAGTCCAAACAGCCAATCCTATTCCGCATCATTGGCACCCCGGCACCCCATGTGGCAAATAAAGACAGTTTTCTTCTAATTGGGGAAGATATCACCCAGATAAAACGTGCTGAGCATAACCTGCGGGAAAGTGAAGAGCGCTATCGAAAAATCATAGAATCATCGGTTGATGGCATTTTTATCTTAAAATCAGCGGCAAGCATTTCATTTGCCAACAGTGCCGCTTGTAATTTATTAGGATATAACCCAGAGCACTTATCACAACAATCACTGCAAGAACTATTACCGGGCATCCGCTATTTTGACCGCTTCCGGAAAGCTATTCAAAAAATTGATCAGGGTAGTGATTTTATGGGTGATATCCAGGTTATAAATAAAAACAAAGAAATTATTCATACTGAAGCGTATGGTACCCGGATTGTGTTGGACGGAGAGAACCATTACTATTTCTCATTACATGATATTACACACCGAAAACGTAATGAAGCTGCATTAAAACAGAGTGAGAAGAAATTCCGTGCTCTTACGGAAAACTCCACTGATCACATTATTCGCATCAACCGTACAAGTACGGTATCATTTTGCAATGCTGCCTTTTTAAAAGATTACGAGCTGGACCTTGAAAACTGTTTAGGCAAACACTTAAAAGACATCTCTGGTCTGCCCTCTGAATTGGTCATTGGATTAAGCAATGCCATTCCTGATATTCTTGATACCGAATCTATTTCGCCATTATCGCTGGAAATTATTCACAAGGGTTCTGTCCTCGCTTTTGACTGGACCATTACTCCTGAAACGGACGACCACCACCAATTAACTTCTATCCTTTTAGTGGGACGAAATTTTACCCGTCGTAAAAAGGCAGAACAAGAACTGGTCGTTGCAAAAGAAAAGGCTGTCAGTGCCGATCGTCTCAAATCGGCCTTCCTGGCCAATATGAGCCACGAGATACGAACACCTTTAAATGCGATTGTCGGTTTTTCTAATTTACTCAAAGAAGACACTATCTCAGAAGTTGAAAAAGGGGAATACATCAATATCATTAACAATAGCTCCGAAAATCTGATGGAACTCATTAATGACATTGTGGATCTGGCAAAGATTGAAAGTGGTGAATTAGTCCTCCATGAAGAGGAGCTGAATCCAAATGCTTTATTGGAAGATCTCTATCAGCTCTTTATTAAAAAAATACCACTGGCCAATAAAAATCACCTGAAATTCTACCTCAACCTACCTGATAACAGCTCTGATATACTCATTAATTGTGACATATCCAGACTTCGTCAGGTGTTTATTAATATGCTCTATAATGCCTTCAAGTTTACACAAAAAGGATTCATTGAATTGGGTTTCGCTGTCAATGGCGAGGGAATACGGTTTTATGTGAGAGATACAGGTATTGGTATTGAATCTCAAAAACATGAGATTATTTTTAATCCGTTCCGCCAGGAAGAGGAAAGCACGGCCAAAAAATATGGCGGAACGGGTCTTGGTTTATCCATTTGCAAACGATTAATTCATGCCATGGGAGGTACTATTGGCGTTATTTCGGAAAAAGAAACTGGTTCCGAGTTCCATTTCACTTTGCCGTTTGTGTCGTCAACACCAACAAAAATTGAATTACCGGTTGAAAAAGTGCAACCACCTGCCAGTATCACTCCAATCCATTATTCATGGGAAGACAAGTTGTTTTTATTGGTTGATGCGACAGGAACGACTCAATTACAACTGCGAAAACTGATGGAACCTACCCGGGCGATGCTTCTTTCTGCCCGTACTGTAGCTTCCGGGCGTGAACTACTACTAAAACGTACCGATCTTGATCTGGCTTTAATTGACATTGATTTGCCAGGCATAGATACGCATGCTTTGATCCAATCTTTACGTCAGCAAAATGTCACTACTCCCATCATTGCCCTTTCGGCTGATTTGAGTGAAGAAGAAAAAACTGATTTATTAATGTCAGGATACACTGGAATAGTTTTCAAACCCATTGAAAAAGAAATGTTGCTTGAACGAATAAATAATGCATTTGCAGAATTGGCTACATCGTTGGCATCAGTCTAAAAATGCAGGAATAGGCACACATCTGCCCTAATCCCTACAGACCTGTTTAATAACATAGCTTTATATTTTAACTCCTTTGGTAGCGTCTTCGTACTGTTCTCTTACAGTATCAAATTTCAAATATGGAAAAACAAATGGTGCAATGGAGGCAATTGGTTCATACAGTATTGAACTTTCTTTCTGTTCTTCAGGTAGGAAATTGAAATTTCGTTCCAGACCATTCACCACAGCCAATAACACACTAATAATAAAAGCATATTTTAATAAACTAAAAAGGGCTCCTGTTATCCGATTAACCGGGCCCAACGCTACCGCTTTAATCAGCTTGTCAATAACACGGGCTAAGAGATGAACGCCTATGACTATCACTACAAAGGTGATGACAAAAGCAATGATTCCGATGTAATTCGACTCCAGATATTGCGCTAAATAAGATTCAGTAATGTCACTGAAATGAACCGCTCCCAATAATCCTAAAACCAAGGCAGCCAAAGCGGCTAATTCAATCACCAATCCATTTTTAAAACCTTTGACTAATCCCAAAATCAAAATAACACCAATTACTATATCGAAATAATTCATCCATTACAGTTTTATGCTGTAAAAATAAAAAAAGAAATAGATTGAGAACTGATGAATACTATTTACCACCTTAATAAAATGAAAAAGAAATGGCTATTTGAGGGAAGTTCAAGTTTTTAATTCAATTATAATATACCAAATAATCGAACATACAACTAAACTGTTCAAATCTTATACCTTATCGATAATATACAAAAAAGCCCCTTGTTAAAAAACAACGGGCTCCTTTATCGGGAAATAACTACTGTGTTAATAAATAGTTATCCCCCAAAGGTAATTCTTTTTACATTATCATAAGTAAACATAGCAGAAATATTTTGATTTATTTTCTTTTATCTTATTCACCAAGTTCTTGAAGCATAATATAAGCTTGAGTAAATAAGGCGAGAAACAGCCCAAACCATGAGATTATCCATTAAAGGAGTTTTAAATTACCTCCGGTTTTCATCGAGATGGGCCTTACTTATTAATAAGCTCATCTGTCAACAATCGCTTTTCAGATATCCAAATTTGTGTATCTTTAATGCGAACAGATTTTTTTAGCAAAAAGACCTATGCCCTTACTCGGATCAATAATATCACTGGTTAATTCACGCCGTCTTTCCCAGATAGAGGATTTCAAAAACAGACCTGAGGAAATTCAGCAAAACCAATTAAGCGAATTGTTAAAAAAAGGCAGCGAAACTGAAATTGGCCATAAATATGACTTTGAGAGCATTCATAATTATGAAACGTTTCAGAGTCGCATTCCGGTACAGGACTATGAAAGCATCCGGCCTTACATTGAACGCTTACGCCAGGGAGAAAAAAACTTATTGTGGCCGGGCGAGATCAAATGGTTTGCAAAATCGTCGGGTACCACCTCTACAAAAAGTAAATTTATCCCGGTCACTAATGAATCGTTGGAAGATTGTCACTTTAGAGGCGGGAAAGATGTATTGGCCCTTTACTATCAAAATCGGCCGGATTCAGAAATGTACTCGGGCAAATGTCTGACACTGGGTGGCAGCCATCAAATCAATAATTTTAGCAACGATAGTTATTACGGCGATCTGTCAGCCATCTTAATCGAAAACCTTCCGTTTTGGACGCATTTTATGCGCACACCGGAGCAGTCTATCGCCTTAATGGATGAATGGGAAGCTAAACTGGAGAAGATCACGGAAACCACTATCAAGGAAAATGTCACTTCGCTCGCTGGTGTACCCAGTTGGTTTATGGTGCTCATAAAACAAGTGCTTACAAAAACAGGCAAGAAGAATTTACTGGAAATATGGCCAAACCTTGAACTGTTTATTCACGGCGGCATCAACTTTACCCCTTACCGCAATCAATACAAGGATATTATCCCAACGGATAAGATGACTTACATGGAAACCTACAATGCTTCTGAAGGATTTTTTGCCATTCAGGACGACTTATCTAACCACTCGATGCTGTTGATGTTGGATTATGGTATTTTCTATGAATTTGTGCCGCTCAGTGAATTGGCCAAACCCTTTCCGCATGCCAAAACCATTGAAAATGTCGAAACAGGTGTTGATTATGCCTTAGTCATCACAACCAATGGTGGATTGTGGCGCTATTTAATTGGCGATACGGTTCGTTTCACCTCCGTTAATCCACACCGCATCATTATCACGGGTCGCACCAAACATTACATCAATGCTTTTGGTGAAGAACTCATGATCGAAAATGCGGAAAGAGCCTTGGAAAAGGCATGTCATGAGACAGGTGCTATTATTAAAGAGTACACGGCTGCCCCCATCTTTATGGCGTCAGAAACAAAAGGCACTCATGAATGGCTGGTTGAATTTGAAAAAGCACCCGCTTGCTACGACACTTTTTTAACCGTTTTGGACGAAACGCTGCAAGCCGTTAATAGTGACTATGAAGCCAAACGCTATAAGAACATCACACTGGAAAAACCTCATTTAGTGGTGGCACGGCATGGTTTATTCATCGATTGGCTCAAGAGCAAAAATAAACTGGGCGGTCAGAACAAAGTGCCCCGCCTGGCCAATAACCGGGAGTACATTGATGAATTAATTAAGATGAATGCATCTGAGTGACGCACTTAAAAATCCAATTATCATGCACATAGCTATTGCAGGCAACATAGGATCAGGAAAAACGACTTTAACGGAATTGTTGGCCCACCATTATAATTGGGAGCCCCATTTTGAAGATGCGGATGAAAATCCATATTTGGTTGATTTTTATGAAGACATGCCACGTTGGGCTTTCAATCTACAGGTATATTTCCTGAATAGTCGCTTTTCATCCGTTCAGCGCATTCGTGAAATGAACAAATCAGTGATTCAGGATCGAACCATTTATGAAGATGCCTATATTTTTGCCCCTAATTTATATGATATGGGCTTGATGAACCGACGGGATTTCGACAATTACGAATCCCTTTTTGAGTTGATGAGCAGCCTGGTTCAACCACCCGATTTATTGGTGTATTTGAGAGCATCCATCCCCACGCTGGTGAATCAGATTCAGATGCGGGGCCGGAGCTATGAAAACAATATCCGCTTAGACTACCTCAAACGCTTAAACGAACGCTATGAAGCGTGGATTCAAAGCTATAAAAAGGGGAAATTATTGGTGATCGATAGCAACAACATTGATTTCATTCAAAACAAGTCAGATTTAAGCATGATCATTGATAAAGTAGATGCGGAGATACATGGCTTATTTTAGTGTTTCTATTGAGATCAAAAGTCTATTTTTTTACCCTTTTTAGAGATATTTTATCCAGTTTCTTTTTAAACAGAAGCCCGGCTCTTAAACGAACACGGACCCTGGTGATTGAACGCCAGGTAACCGCTTGTTCAGACAGCTCCCCTTTGCTGTTAAAATGCAGGCTAATCGTTCCTAACTCTCCCAACTGAACCGAATTGTTTTGAAGCAATAAGGAAGGCACCAGATCAGTCAGCGACGTGAGCACCATAAACACATCGGCCCTGGAGGCCGATGAATTGCGGGAAATCAAAGTCGCCAAATCGTCCAGGCTTACTTTATGCCGGTTACAAGCCCGCGCATAAAACCTTTCGGGCTGTTGAGGCAGTTTATGCGCCACTGCTTTATATTTTAATGCCATCTGCTCTATCTCCTAGTTTAATACAAAAAACAACAGTTCTATCGTTGCGTCCCTTGGCAGGTGAATGCCGCGTCAATAAGGATGACATGGCCGCTTCACTTGACCAGTATGACCGCTACACATGAGGCAATATCCTTTTTACCGTGGTAAAAGTCAAGTTTTATCGTGGTAAAAATTATTTATCACCGCGGTCAAACATTTTTATCTCCATGTCCGCTAACCATGTATCAACAGAGCAATTAGCTTATTCACACATTGCATGGATCACCACCATCCAGCGCCATTATGAAAAAAAGGCAGTAGCCAAATAAATGCTACTGCCCATATCTTAACTGATCACATCAAGTAGGATGCTTTATTGCGGGTTCAGATTTAAAAATTAAAGCGAACGCCACCTAGATAAAGGCTACCCATTTCATCCATAAATGCAAATTCGTTGGATTTATCATTCAGGATATTCTTCGCATTCACAAAAAGTGTCACCTTACTAATCGGCTTATATGAAACTTGTGCATTCCAAATAAACTTCGCATCCACATCCACTTCATCATATTGATTGATGAACGTTTGATCCCCATAGTAATAACCATAGGATGATAATTCCAATTTATCTATTGGTCTATATATTAAGCCTAAACTCCCCCAGAAAGAAGGAGTTGATTCATGATCTATATCTTCCAGATTAGTAGGCTGAACATTTGAAGTCGCCTCCATTACCCCATTGGCCGGATCAAGCTTAGTTGCAGCATCTCCTGCCTGAAACATCACTAATTCATCCCTACTGTAGGGTAAATAATTAGTCAACTCTGTTTTTTGAAAAGTAGCATGTGCTTTTACAATCAGTTTTTTACTGGCTACATAATCCAGGTTCACTGATGCGCCTAACTGCTTAGCTTTTAAGTCTAAATTCTGGTAGGTAATCTGAACAAAAGCTGGCACAACAGGTGGATTTACCTGGGGAACATAAGCCACTGTAGTGGCATTTGTCATCAAAGCACCGAAGTTATCAGAAACAGAATAAAACGCTTCTAAGTCAATCATAATGCTCTTAGCGGGCTTAACCCGATAACCTAATTCGAACATATCAGTCGTCACCAAATTATGATCTTCAGTTCCTTTAAAATGCACCATTGCGGGAGGCAGTCTCCCCTCCCGGTTCCACATATAATCACTGTGCGCATTCACGGTAAAAGATGAACGATTCGCTCTGGAATAAACAAAACGCAGCAAATTGGTTTCATTGATGGGTAAAGTCCCTGCCAACTGCCAGGACGCATACCATTTATCCGGTGTATTATACTTTTCAGCCCGCAAAGCCGCAATCAGCCGTAATTTTTGGAAGGCCAGATAATCAAATCGCAAACTCGCTGAAAAGGTGTTCAATTCCTTTTTGCCATTTAAATATCCTGAGCCCCCTGCAGGAATATGCTCCTCGTCGGAATACGACACATATTGGTAACTTACTCCTGGTCTAATATTCAGTGCCTTCAACTGCAAATCGTAATCTGCTGAAAAATTAAACTGCTGCATATCTTGTTTAAAACCCTCATCTCCTGTGGCAAAATCTTGTGTGCCAGCCATAATATTGGTCTGAAAGTTAAATTTATTAATCCGACCCGAAATATCTGTATAGGCTGTACTTGATTTGCGCCCGCCAAAAGCAGTGGGGTTATCACCCATAGATGACGAATTGACATAGGATTCCTGAAAGCCGGCACTTAGATTAAATGCTGTATTAACGTTGGCATTATATCCGATGTAGGCATTAACACCTACACGCTCACGCGCTTTACTAACATCTTCAAACAATTCATCGATATCGTCATTTGGATCTAAAATAGGAAGCCCCATCACACCATCTCTCAACCGCTGATACTCCTCTAAAGAATACCAGCCTTTTCCTGCCGGGCTTCCATCCAGATTCATATTATCATTAAATATATAGACATCTTCAGTTGAACGGTCACGAGTCTCGTAATTACTTGTAACACCAATACTGAACTTCTCATTCAGTTTTTTACGTATTCCAACATTCCCAATGAAAGTACTTTGACTCCCCGTCTGTAGCGATCCGGAAACCAAGGATGTATTTTCATCTGTTCGTGCGGTAATAAAATTAATTACCCCGGTTACTGCATTTGGCCCATACAGTGCACTTGAAGGACCACGAACCACTTCAATCCGATCAACATCTTCAAATCCTATCGGTAAAGTTTCCCATAAGGTCCCACCAAACACATAATTAAATACCGGACGACCATCGATCATCACTAATGTGTTTTGATTCTCAGAATAGAGTAACATATTCTTTGGTGGCAGATTATCCAATCCTCGAATGTGTACATCAAAATTACCATTCGTCTTTTCACGCACAATTACACCAGGCACTAGGCGCAATGCCTCTTCAAATGAAGTGGCCCCATAGGTCTCCATTTCAGAGCGCGTCAACACCGTAGTGGAGAGTGGAGAGTCAAAGGCATTCTCTAACTTTTTCGAAGCTGATTTAATGTTTTTATTCAAAATCAAATCAAAAAGCTCCTCCATACTATTCACACCAGCCACATCAATCGCCTGCATCAATTCCTCCAGGGGCAATGCCGATAATTCTTCAATGGTCATGCTCAACACTTGCTCTTTTGTCAATTGTTGTGTTTGGGCATCCTGGGCCATTACCTGAACAGGTAAACCCAGCAACAAAATAGCTAAGGCTATTATATAATGTTTCATTTGCTTCATCACTAATATTCTAACATTTTACTTATTGAACTTTTTTACCAAGAGTGATCAGCTTGTGAGACACTTTCAAGCCATGCTCTTCAATACGCGCCGTACAAATCTCGTAACGCAGTTTGCCGTCGATGGTGGTAAATGCAATACCAGCTCCCTGCCTGCACAAACCCGATTTATCAGCTACCATTAATACATTCTTCCCTTTTTGGTAAGAATCCAACATCGGCATGAGACTACTCTTGGAAGCCGCCAAAAACACAATGTGCGTATCTCCTACTTCATCCACATTGTTGACGTTTCTTACCTGCATTTTCCTGGTTCCTACTTTTCTGACCTTCGCCAGTTTTTCCAGTTCGGCCGCCATCTCGCTATCACCTACTACCGTGATTACAAAGTCACCATTACCGGCAGCCTGGCCCGGCCACTCAATGTTCTGCGTAAAATTATACAGAAACAAAGCCTTAAAGGTCGAGATCTGGCCACTTACATGAAGGGCAGACCCGAGGACTAGCAGGCAAGTCACAATTAATAATTTTCTCATTTTAATTTGGTTTAAATAGATCGTATTATTTTTAGTTGAGAGTATTTTTGAGAACCTCTTTTTCGATCGGATACAAGCGAACAGTAGTCAGCAATTCAGAAAATAGTTTTCAACAAACTTCATACATCGGCTATTTGAGTTATGGCATTAAGCATCTACCCT
>JAEINY010000114.1 GCA_016342595.1 Marinilabiliaceae bacterium | reverse complement strand
CGGCAGCTTCAGCGGCAGCTTCAGCGGCAGCAGCTTTGGCAGCAGCTTCAGCTTCAGCAGCTAAGTCTGACTTTTGTTTCGCAATAGCTTCAGCTCTTTCCTGATTCACTTTAGCTTCTTGCTCTAAACGTTCTTTGTCAGCACCAGCTTTAATACCAGCTAATTCATCTTTCTTAGCTTGTACTTTGCCTTCTTTCTCAGTTAACCAAGCATTGAAACGACGTTCAGCTTCAGCCTCATCGAAAGCACCTTTTTTAACACCTTCTAACAAGTGTTTTTTCATCATCACGCCCTTGTAAGACAAAATTGCTCTACAAGTATCAGTAGGTTGGGCACCATTGCCAAGCCAGTTTAAGGCTTTGTCAAAGTTAAGGTCGATAGTAGCAGGATTAGTGTTAGGGTTGTACGAGCCAATCCTTTCAATATACCTGCCATCTCGTGGCGCCCTGCTATCAGCTACCACTATGTGGTAGTAAGCATACCTCTTGCGTCCGTGTCTTGCTAATCTAATTTTTACAGCCATTTTGACTTTAAATTAATTTGTTAAACAACCTACGATTATAAAAATTCGCGGCTGCAAATATACAGCTTATTTGCTGAATAATAAATTAAAAGGCTAAATTTTTCATTTCCAATTGATAGAGTTCTGTTCATATCCTGGCGATAAACCAATTTGACCTATTGACGTTCTCCTTTAGGCAATAATGATAACTTTGTCCATCCGTTTTTATATAATCTGCTATTGCAATGTTTTTAGTCTTCGATACCGAAACAACTGGCTTACCTAAGAAGTGGAAAGCGCCATTAAATGATTTTGAGAATTGGCCACGCATGGTTCAGTTGGCCTGGCAATGTCATGATATAGAAGGGAATTTTCTGTTTGCCAAAAATCATGTGATTACTCCCGATGGCTATACCATTCCAGAGGATGTGGTCAACATTCATGGTATCTCCACCGAGATTGCTAAGGAGAAAGGTATCCCGCTCAAAGAAGCCTTACTTGATTTTATCGAAGACGTTAAAAAGTCAACCTTCGTTATTGGGCATAACGTTTCATTTGACATTAACATTGTAGGTTGCGAACTCTTACGCTGCGAAATGGAGGAGAAAGTATTGGTGGATACACCAATGCTCGATACCATGACAGGAAGTAAGGAGTTTTGTGATCTCAAACGTAAGGGACAATTAAAAAATCCTACACTTACAGAGCTTCATCTTAAACTGTTTGGTGTACCATTTGCTGAAGCCCACAATGCAGCAGCCGATGTTGAGGCTACCACACGGTGCTTTCTTGAATTAATCAGGGTGGACGGACTAAGTGCCAATTTGCACAAAATGTCGCCACAGCAGGTTCAGGCCTTTAAACTTAATAACCCTGTAACCATTGAGTTGGTTGGAGTAGAATACGAGTCGTTTAAAGTAAATACCTCTTTTGATGACATATCTATCGAAGAGGAAGAGAAAAAACAAGCAGAAGCTGTAGCTCGAGGTGAGAAAATGCCTTTTGTGCATTTGCATGTTCACTCTCAATATTCCATATTGGATGGGGCGGCCAAAACAGCTGCCATTGCTGCTAAAGCCAAAGAAGATGGAATGCCCGCTGTGGCATTGACCGATCATGGTGGTATGTTTGGTATCAAAGAGTTTCATGTGGCTTGTAAAAAGGCGGATATAAAACCTATTTTGGGTGTGGAGGCTTATGTGGCCAGGCGGGGACACTTACGAAAAGATGATAAGACGGATGCGTCGGGGCATCACTTGATATTGCTCGCCAAAAATGAAGTGGGGTATCGTAACCTGATAAAAATGACATCCATTGCACATACAAAAGGGATGTATTATAAGCCTCGAATTGATAAGGAATTATTGGAGAAATATCATGAAGGGGTCATCGTAAGTAGTGCTTGTTTGGGAGGAGAAGTATCTCAGCACATCATGAATGGTAATTTTGAGAAAGCCAAAGAAACCATTTCCTGGTTTAAAAGTTTGTTTGGTGATGATTATTACCTGGAAATGCAACGGCATAAAACAGACGATCCACGCTTAAGAGCGGACGTGTGGGAAAATCAGGTGAAAGTTAATAAAGTCATCCAGGAATTAGCGAAGGAATTAGGAGTTAAACTCATTGCCACCAACGACAGTCATTTTATTAACCGTGAAGACGCTGAGGCTCATGATGTATTGGTGTGCCTAAGTACTGGTCGTGATTATGATGATCCCACGCGGATGCGCTATACAAGGGAAGAGTGGTTCAAAACCACAGATGAGATGAACGAGTTGTTTGCAGATGTTCCACAAGCACTTGCGAATACTGCTGAAATTGCTGAAAAAGTGGAGTTTTATGAACTGGATTCAGCACCCATTATGCCTGATTTTCCTTTGCCGGAAGGATTTGAATCAGAGGCTGAATATTTACGTCACTTAACCATTAAAGGAGCTAAAGAGCGCTATGGAGATCCCATTCCTGAAGATTTTCTGGAGCGGATCAATTTCGAATTAGACACCATTATTAAAATGGGTTTTCCCGGTTACTTCCTGATCACGCAGGATTTTATTAACTGGGCCAAAGATAACGGCGTATTGGTCGGGCCGGGGCGTGGTTCGGCTGCCGGAGCAGCGGTGGCCTACTGTACAGGTATCACCAATGTCGACCCCATTAAATACGATTTGCTGTTCGAGCGTTTTCTAAACCCAGATCGTGTATCCATGCCCGATGTCGATATCGATTTTGATGATGATGGACGACAAGCAGTTTTAGATTTTGTAACTGATAAATACGGGCAGGACAAGGTCGCTCACATTTGTACTTTTGGAACGATGGCGACAAAGAGTTCCATTAAAGATGTGGCACGAGTGCTTCGCCTCGATTTATCCGAGGCCAACCGTTTAGCTAAAATGGTGCCCGAAGCTCCTAAAATGAACTTTAAAAAAGCTTATAAAGAGGAGCCCGCGTTACTTCTGGAGAAGGAATCTACGAATCCGCTCATTGCAAAAACGATCATGTTGGCCGAGGCTTTAGAAGGATCGGTCCGGCAAACGGGTGTGCATGCCTGTGGTGTTCTGATCGGGAAAAATCCACTGGACCAGCATCTGCCGGTCATGCCTACAAAGGGTGAGGAATTGTTGACCACCCAATACGATGGCCGATTTGTAGAGGATATCGGTTTGCTCAAGATGGACTTCTTAGGTTTAAAAACCTTGTCCATCATTAAGGAGGTGTTGGGTAATATTAAACTATCCAAAGGCATCGATATCCATATTGATGAAGTGCCGATGGATGATGAGGAGACCTTTAAGCTATTTAGCAGGGGTGAAACGACAGCGATTTTTCAGTTTGAGTCGCCGGGAATGAAAAAGCACTTGCGTGGTCTTCAGCCCAACCGGTTTGAAGATCTGGTGGCCATGAATGCCCTTTATCGTCCGGGTCCGATGGAATACATCCCATCCTTTATTGCCCGTAAGCATGGACGTGAAGAAATTGAGTATGATCATCCAATGATGGAGCCCTACCTGAAAGATACCTATGGTATTACGGTGTATCAGGAACAGGTGATGCTTCAATCGCGGGCACTGGGAGGTTTTACCAGAGGTGATTCGGATTCCCTGCGTAAAGCTATGGGTAAGAAGATCATTGCCATGATGGATAAACTTAAAGAGAAGTTTATCAAAGGTTGTCTCGAAGGCGAAGAATTCATGGCGGGATGTAAGGATTCCTCTAAGAAACCAGCAGACCTCATTGAGAAAATTTGGGGTGACTGGGAAGCATTTGCCAGTTATGCCTTTAATAAGTCTCACTCTGTTTGTTACGCTTATATTGCTTATCAAACAGGATTTCTTAAAGCACATTACCCGGCCGAGTTTATGGCCGGTGTACTCAGTCGTAACTTGAGTGATATCACCAAGATCACCAACTTCATGGAAGAGTGTCGTCACATGGGGATGGCCGTGTTAGGACCTGATGTGAATGAAAGCTACCGTAAGTTTACGGTAAACAAGGAAGGCGCTATCCGTTTTGGAATGGCAGGTATTAAAGGTGTGGGCGAAGGGGCTGTGGAGGCCATTATTAAAGAGCGGGATAAGAATGGACCGTTCAATGATGTGTTTGATTTTGTAGAACGCTTGCCGCTGTCGACGGTGAATAAGAAAAACTTGGAGGCCTTGGCTTATGCAGGGGCTTTTGATAATTTGGGCGATTACCATCGCGCGCAGTTTTTCGCACCTCTACCCAATGAAGATACGGTGTTTATTGAGAATATTATTCGATATGGGAATAAGTACCAGGCAGATAAAGCCAATACTCAAAATTCTCTTTTTGGTGCTTTAGAAGGTGGTATTGAAATTAAGAAGCCTGATGTCCCTGTTTGTGAACACTTTTCGACCATTGAAGCGCTGAATAAAGAGAAGGAATACATAGGAATTTATTTATCAGCTCATCCTTTGGATGACTACCGTTTAGAGTTGAACAACTTTATCAGTACGCCACTCAAGAAGCTCGAAAATTTGGAGGCCCTGAAAGGTCGGGATGTTTCCATGGGAGGTATGGTTGTAGGGGTTCGTATGGGCACTACAAAAAAAGGGAATCCGTTTGCTATTATGACCATGGAAGATTATTCGGGTTCTTTTGAATTTGCCTTCTTTGGAACGGACTACACGGATTATTTACCTTTTATGCAGGAAGGATTCTTTTTAATGATAAAAGGAAAAGTTCAGCCTAAGCGATATAATCAGGAGGAGATGGAAGTGAAGATTCATCACATTTCCTTTTTAAGCGAGTTGAGGGATAATTTAGTGACGTCAGTAACCTTGAAAGTGCCCATCACCGCCATCACTCCGGAGTTGGTGACAGAGTTGGCTGATATTTCACAATCGGATGAAGGAAAAGTGATTTTGAAGTTTGTCGTTTTTGATGCAGAAACTAAAAATTCGGTACAGCTATTATCGCGTACCATTCGCTTGAATCTCACGGACGACTTTGTGAAGTACATTGAGGAACATCCCCAAATTACAATGAGTTTGGGTTAAGTGTGAAAGGAACTATTTGAAATCCTTCATACTAATATGAAAAAATGTGTAAATTTGAATGTGTCGAAGGTTTTTTTGATACCTTTGTTCGGGCACTTTGAAAATTAGTTAAAAATATTAATATTATTTAAGTAAAAAAGATTTGCTATGTTGATCGAAGTTACTGATGCCAATTTTGAAGAAGTAGTATTGAATTCAGATAAGCCTGTATTGGTTGATTTCTGGGCTGAATGGTGTGGACCATGTCGTATGGTGACGCCTATTGTAAAAGAGTTGGCAGAAGAGTACGGTGATAAAGCCGTGATTACTAAAATGGATGTAGATAGTAACCCTGGAACATCTGTGAAGTTTGGTATTCGTAATATCCCTACCATCCTATTCTTTAAGAATGGTGAAGTGGTTGATAAACAAGTTGGAGCAGTTCCGAAAACAATCCTGGCTTCAAAATTGGATGCTATTTTGTAAGTCTGGAATAAGAAATTTTAAGGGCTGTCAACTTTTTGCTGACAGCCTTTTTTATATCCCTAATAGAAACCCCATCCCAATTAAATTTATTATGAAACATGTTTTAATGCTTAGTTTGGTCCTGACGATCGGATTATCAGGGTGCCAATTTTTTGGCCCGCAAAAAAAAGTGGTATCTACCAGTCAATCGAATAATGATAGTACCATTGTTAAACAAAAACATTTTAACGATGATCCCAATTCACCAGTTGAATGGAAAGTCGGGATGAAAAAAACGCCTGAAGGCACCTATGTACGTCATGGCGAAAGTGTGAGGTTTACCAAGTCAGGAAAACTTGCAGAGAAGATTTACTATAAGAATAACAAGAAAGAGGGCGTTCGATTGACTTACCATTCAACAGGCAAAGTTTATAAAGAGCAGCCATATGTGAATGGTCGTTTGGACGGGATCTGTAAAAGATATGACCGGGACGGAAAAATTACTGCCGAGTATCCTTATAAAAATGGATTACCAGGTATTGGCCTTATTGAATATACTAACTTGGGTAAGGCTCGTCCGGTTCCAACCATAAGTATCCAAAAGGTGGATAAGATTAAAGCGAATGGAACGTATAACTTGATTTTAGCTTTGAAAGGAGAGGGCGTAAAACGTATTAAATCTGTGGAATTTTTTGAAGGTAAGTTAGTGGAAGGAAAATATTACCATAAAAATCTGACGCCAATAAAGAATACATCAAGAACAAAAGGTGAGTTTCAGATTAATGTTCCCAAAGGTTATCAGGTGAATAAGAATCTTAATATTATTGCCGTAGCAAAAACAACCAGTGGTTTACAATTGATTCTTCAAAAATCTACTTCTGTCAATGTTAGAGGAGTTTAGATTGTTTTAGTGCCCCTTTTACCGGGTGAAAGTACAAAATGAAAAAGGGATGGCTTCCATAAGCAATCCCTTTTCATTTTATATGTCGATTGTTTTTATCCCAATATCATCCCAACAATAGTTGCTGATAGTAGTGATGCTAATGTCCCTGCCAAAAGTGCACGCATGCCAAACTGTGATAATAAGACTCGCTTTTTAGGTGCCAATGACCCAATTCCTCCAATTTGAATGCCGATGGATGCAAAATTGGCAAATCCACATAATATATAGGTTGCCATGATGATTGATTTACTACTGGCGAACGCACTTGCTTCCTTTAATTCAGCCAGACTTACATATCCGATAAACTCGGTCATGATTAGCTTTTCTCCCAATACACGGCCTACCAGATCGATATCCTCCGCTGGGACACCTAGTAACCACATGATTGGAGCAAAGGCATAGCCTAAGATGAACTGAAGTGATAGTTCTTTATATTCACCACCTGTCAGGCTGGCAATGGATTCGTTCAGGGTAGTCCAGTCGCCAATTTTCAGGAAGATGTAGTTGATCATAGCTATGAAAGCAATGAATACCAATAGCATTCCTGCTACATTAACGGCTAATTTAATACCTTCAGTGGTTCCGTTAGAAATTGCATCCAAGACATTCTTTCCAATTCTTTCCTTAGTCACTTCAACATCTTTTTGGATGGTTTCTGTTTGCGGAATTAGAATTTTAGAGATGACAACAACTCCAGGTGCAGCCATGATTGAAGCCGCCAAAAGATGTTTAGCGTAAATTAATTCCTGTGCTGGATCACCGCCTCCCAGTACTTTTATATAAACAGCCAGAACTCCCCCTGCCAGTGTTGCCATGCCTCCGGCCATCACCAAAAGAATTTCTGATCGATTCATTTTCTCCAGATAGGCTTTTATCATTAAGGGTGACTCGGTCTGTCCTAAAAAGATATTACCTGCGACGGATAAACTCTCTGCCCCTGAAAGGCGCAGTAATTTTGTTAAGCCCAGGGCTAACACATATACTACTTTTTGGATGATTCCAAAATAGAATAATACACTGGTTAATGCTGAGAAGAATATTATAGTTGGTAAGATGGTTATTGCGAAGTTAATCAATGGTGATTCAATCACTCCGGTTCCAAAACTCTTAAAGAGGAATGCTGTTCCTGCCTCTGTGAATCCCAGTACTTTAACGAATATCTTCCCAATAAAGTCAAAAAAGTATTGTACAAAAGGGACATACAGAATTGATAAAGCAAGTATTAATTGTATGGCCAGTCCAGTGGCGACAACTTTCCAGGAGATGGCTTTGCGATTAGAGCTGAATAACCAGGCAATAGTCACTATCACAACCATACCGAGCATGCCTCTTAATAAATTGAAAAAGCTGAATCCGGAAGAATTTGTGCTTAATATTTGTTGGGCTGTCTCAGGAGCCTGCGCTATAATGAGCTGTCCCGCTAATATGGCAAATAGGGTTAGAAATAATTTCTTCATGTGTGTCTGTTAAAAAAATAGCAGTACAATATTGCAGAAATTAGTTCAATCTGCAAAGAACATGAAGAATAGTATTCATAATTTATTAATTCTATTCGCGAGAATTTATCTCATCGCGAATATTGGAGGCGCGCTCATAGTCTTCGTCTTCAATGGCTTCCTGAAGCAGTGCTTTTAATTCATCTGTAGTTTTAGTGCTGTATTTTGTACCATCTGGTCGAGCTGTTAGCGTCGCTTTTTCCTCTTCTTCCTTTTTGTCGAAATCAAGTACGATACCTGCTTTATCAATGATTTCTTCGTAGGTATAAATGGGACAACTAAAGCGAAGCGCTAAAGCAACAGCATCTGAAGTACGTGAGTCAATGTTAACAATTTCTTCTCCTTTTTTACAAACCAGTTCGGAATAAAAAATGCCTTCTTCCAGTTTATATACAATGACTTCGGTGATTTCAATTCCGAATGTCTTGGAGAAATTCAGAAACAGATCATGAGTGAGGGGGCGAGGTGGTTCCAGGCCTTCCAGTTTAATAGCTATCGATTGAGCTTCCACGCCTCCGATAATAATGGGGATACGTCGTTCACCCTCTTCCTCTGATAGAACCAGTGCATATGCACCAGACTGTGTCTGACTGTATGATAAACCAAGAATGTTAAGCTTGATCTTATTTTTGCTCATAATTGCCTGTTACATCATCTGCCTCCCCTGAATCAGGAGCAATGGATTAAAAACTTGTGTATTGTTATAAAATAGCACGCTAAAAACAAATATAGTGAATACTTTCCAAGAATCAGATTTTTCAGCCGTAAATAATCCGCCCCATACATTGTCTATTTCGACCTAAAAAACTAATTTTCAACTCAAGTGAACACGATTTTGTTTGGGGGGAAAACATTTTTTTTCTACTTTTGCATTCCATTGAATTTCGTGGGGTAGAACAAGAGACTTTTAAACGGGTCCACCTCCGGAAGCAAACCATAAAATTTTGGTGACATGTACGCAATTGTTGATATTGCTGGACAGCAGTTCAAAGTAGAAAAAGAAAGAAAAATCTTTGTGCACCGTTTGAGTGCCAACGAAGGTGACACGGTTGAATTCGAGAAAGTACTTTTAACTGATAATGAAGGAGACGTGAAAATCGGTGCTCCTGTATTAGAAGGTGCAAAAGTGACAGCGAAAGTTTTGTCGCACGTAAAGGGTGATAAAGTGATCGTTTTCAAAAAGAAAAGACGTAAAGGTTACAAGAAGAAAAACGGACATCGTCAGTTCTTTACTCAAATTCAGATCGAAGAAATCCAAGGTTGATAACTCAAAAAAATTAAATAGAGATGGCACATAAAAAAGGCGTCGGTAGTTCCAAGAACGGTAGAGAATCAGAAAGTAAACGACTTGGAGTGAAAATTTATGGCGGTCAAAGCGCCAAAGCAGGGAATATTCTTGTTAGACAACGAGGAACCCAGCACCATCCAGGTGATAACGTAGGTATCGGTAAAGATCACACGTTATTTGCCTTGATTAATGGAACTGTTGAGTTTCGTAAAAAAAGAAACAACCGATCTTATGTATCAGTAATGCCTTACGCAGCTGAATAAGATCATTGAAAAAACACTATAAAATCTCCTGATTTTGTTACTTTCGTAATGATTTCAGGAGTTTTTTTTTACCCCATATTAATTGAAGGAACATGTTGACTCTAAAATTCATTCAGGACAATAAGGATGAAGTTATCCAAAGACTGAAGACTAAAAACTTTGATGCAACAACGATTGTTGAAGAGATTATCTCATTAGATAATAATCGACGTCAAACCCAGATTGAATTAGAATCGCTTCAATCGGAGATGAATAACTTGTCCAAGGAAATTGGGCAATTATTTAAGTCGGGAAAAGCAGAAGAAGCTAATCAGGCCAAAGCCCGTACGGGTGAAATGAAAGATCAGATTAAGGAGCTGACGGTTAAAATGGAGGATATTTCCTCTGGTTTGCAAGAGCAATTGGTGCTGTTGCCTAACTTGCCACACGAATCTGTACCTGCCGGAAAAGGGGAAGATGATAATGAGGTTGTTTCAGAAGGAGGTCAAATGCCTCAGTTGCAGGATGCAGTTCCGCATTGGGATCTTATAAAAAAATATGACCTGATTGATTTTGAATTGGGAACAAAAATAACAGGTGCTGGATTCCCTGTATATAAAGGAAAAGGAGCCCGGCTGCAACGTGCATTGATTAACTTCTTTCTGGACGAAGCAGATAAAGCCGGTTATCTGGAAGTGTTGCCGCCGCTTTTGGTCAATGAAGCTTCCGGGTTTGGTACCGGTCAATTGCCTGATAAAGAGGGGCAGATGTATCATGCGACTGCTGATAATTTGTATTTGATACCAACTGCTGAGGTGCCGGTAACTAATATTTATCGTGATGTCATCTTAAAAGGTTCTGAATTACCTGTAAAAAACTGTGCCTATTCTGCTTGTTTCCGACGTGAAGCGGGTTCGTGGGGAGCACATGTGCGTGGTCTGAATCGTTTGCACCAATTTGATAAAGTGGAAATTGTTCAGGTGGCTCACCCGGACCAGTCTTATGAGATTCTGGAGAAGATGGTGGCACATGTACAGTCGCTTGTTGAAAAGTTAGAGTTGCCTTGGCGTAAATTACGTTTGTGTGGTGGCGACATCAGCTTCACTTCTGCTTTAACGTTTGATTTTGAGGTGTATTCGGCGGCGCAAGAGCGATGGTTGGAGGTTAGTTCAGTATCTAACTTTGAAAGCTACCAGGCTAACCGCTTGAAATTGCGTTTCAAAGAAGATGGTGAGAAGAAAACACAATTGGCACATACCTTAAATGGAAGTGCTTTGGCCTTGCCTCGTATCATGGCCGCTATCCTGGAGAATAACCAAACAGCTGAAGGTATTCGTATTCCTGAAGCTCTGGTTCCTTATACTGGTTTCGATATTATTAAATAATACTTCAACCGGGGATGATGGTGGCTAAGCCATCATCCTTTGATTTTATATATATGTTTATTTTTAATACCACGTTTTCTGTTGAAAACAAAAGTATCTCCCAATGGAAAGATTGGATGCAGCGTAATTTCATACCTACATTTTCTGATTTACTACCAGATCTGGAAATAAAGTTGTTTGAATTGATGGCCGTTGTGCACGAGGATTCGACGAATTTTTCGTGTCAAATACGTTGTGCTAATCCTGAGGAATTAGAGATCATTAACAAGTATTCTACTATCCTGATGGATAATCTAAAAGGCACCTTTGGTGATAAGTGTTTGCATTTTAGTTCCATTTTAAAAGAAATGGAGCTGAATTGAACAAGGACCGTATTATATTAGGAATTGATCCCGGTACGACGGTAATGGGCTATGGTTTGCTGAAGGTAACCAATAATAAAGCTGAGCTCATGACACTTGGTGTTTTAGAACTTCATAAATATGGCGATCATTACCTCAAGCTGAAGAAGATTTTTGAGCGCGTCGTTCAATTGGTGGATAGTTATCATCCGGATGAGTTGGCCATTGAAGCGCCTTTTTATGGTAAAAATGTGCAGTCGATGTTGAAATTGGGGCGTGCACAGGGGGTGGCTATGGCAGCTGCTTTATCGCGCTCAATACCTATTTTTGAATATGCGCCTTTGCGTATCAAGCAAGCCATCACAGGTAATGGCCGGGCTTCCAAAGAGCAAGTAGCTCTCTTGTTACAGCAAATGTTAAAAATGAAAGAGATGCCTGATTATTTGGATGCAACAGATGGCTTAGCTGCTGCCTATTGCCATTTTTTGCAGAATCAAAAATTAAATATTGGGACCGGAGTGAAAAGTTGGAAAGAATTTGTCAATAAAAACCCGGGCCGACTGAAGAAATAGATATAAAAAGAGCTGCTTTATCCTAAGCAGCTCTTTTTTTTACCCGAAATCAGGTTATGTTGTTAGAGTTCTTTTCGAATGCTTTCTGCAATGGCTTGGAACTCATCGTCTGAAAATTTCAGTTTAGGATTAGAGAAATTGGCATCACCTTCCCGCTGTAAGGGTATCAGGTGAAGGTGTGCATGGGGTACTTCTAAGCCTAATACAACCACTCCAATTCGTTTGCAAGTGATTACTTTTTTCATGGCTACCGCTATCTTTTTGGCAAAGATGGTCATGCCGGCTAATAAGTCATCTTCCAGATCAAACAGATAATCTGTTTCTTGTTTAGGAATTACTAATAAGTGTCCTTCGGCTAAGGGATGAATATCTAAAAAAGCGTAGTATTTATCGTCTTCTGCAATTTTATAAGATGGTATTTCGCCGTTAACAATTTTTGTGAAGATGGTCGCCATGGTATAGTCTTTAAATAGTTATTATTTAGAGAGAGATTTCAATGACTTCAAAGGTCACCATACCCGATGGAACTTTTATTTCAACCTGGTCACCTACCACTTTACCTAACAATCCTTTGGCTATAGGTGTTGAGATTGAAATTTTACCTGCCTTCAGGTCGGCTTCACTTTCAGGTACCAAGGTGTAAGTCATGGTAGCTTTGTTTTTAAGGTTTTTAATTTTAACCTTATTCAAAAGCTGTACTTTCGAGGTGTCAATTTTTGACTCGTCAATGATACGACTGTTCGCTAGGGTATCTTTTAGTTTGGCGATACGCATTTCTAATAATCCCTGAGCTTCCTTGGCCGCATCGTATTCTGCGTTTTCAGAAAGGTCACCCTTGTCACGTGCTTCAGCAATTTGTTTTGAAATAGAAGGGCGTTCAAAGGTTTCTAATTGATGTAATTCTTCTTTTAGCTTCTTTAATCCTGCCTCTGTAATATATTTAATACTTGACATTTTTTTCCTCCTGTATATATTTATGGATTAGTCCAAAAAATAAAAGAATCCCGCATTGACCGGAACTCTTTAACGCAAATATATGAAAGTTTAAAGTGAATTCAAAGAGTGCAAATAGCTGTTAATTGATAAAACATATCTATTTACAAGTTAATTATTGATAGGGGCGTTTCAATATTTCGGAGTAAATAACAGCTTGTCGCAAATCAATACCATCTTCGAAAAAATCATTGGAATCATATGCCTCTTCAGGTTCAATAGCATCTAATGGTTTGGTCGATCTCCGAGGAGTTTTATGTATGTATGCTTTTTGAAATGATTTTGCTTGTCCGGTCTTGATCTCTGAAACGTCAGAGACTGGTTGTGGCCTTACCGGTTTAGGTTTGAACAAGTCACGCAAATCCTGTATGATCGGTTCTTCCTCCTCCATCGGATCAAAAGGGTCCGCTTGGTTTTCCATCGGTGCGGCCGGTCGTTTTTTCGATTGTTTAGATTTTCTGATCGCACTAAAAACTAACGCAGCCAACATGGCCAGAACATATAAAATATCACCAAAATCGTCCATGATCAATTAATTATTTAATCTTTAAAATTAACGTTAGGTTAATGAAAGTCAAAATTTTTTTGAACTTTTTTCTTTATTCTTCTTATTCTGGTTATTTTTCGCCGATAACAATCCTTTTTAAGTAACGGAAAGATACTATTTGATGAAGGATATGCGTTTGAAAGATTTAAAGCAAGAGGCAATGAGGAAAACAGTATGGACAAGCTTAATACTTGTATTAATATTGAGCTGTAATAGTGATAGTGAGGATATCATACCGAATGTCAGGTTTACCGCAACGATTAATTTGGATGATCCGGAATATTCCGGACGGATTATCTTCATCGTAAAACGCGATGGATTGAATCCGAGAGTCGGGGTTAACGGGGTGGCGGTTTATCGTTTTTCAAACCTTGAGTATTATGCTTTTGATTTAATGTGTACCCATGAACATGAGACATCGGGTTATTTCTTTGTGGAGCAAATGGA
Organism: Marinilabiliaceae bacterium; assembly: GCA_016342595.1. Taxonomy (GTDB): domain Bacteria; phylum Bacteroidota; class Bacteroidia; order Bacteroidales; family Marinilabiliaceae; genus JAEINY01. The sequence goes on along the minus strand of JAEINY010000114.1, from coordinate 5,531 downwards.
GAAGGATGATTTCACCTTGAAATGTCCGGAGTGCGGATCTGAATTTCGAATCAATAATGAATATGGCAGTGTTATGAAGGGCCCGGCTGCGTGGCCTCTAAAAAAGTATAAAACGAGTGTAAGCGGGAATTATCTCCGAATCTGGAATTAAATTATTCAGCGGGTGACTAAGAAAATCATTCTTTAGTCACCCGCTGAATATTTGAGATTGCCAACTACTAGTATCGGTAGTGTTCCGGCTTATATGGGCCTTCAGCCTTGATGCCCAGATATTCAGCCTGTGCAGGAGTTAAAGTAGTGAGTTTAACGCCTAATTTAGCCAGGTGTAAGCGGGCTACTTCCTCATCCAAATATTTTGGTAAGGTGTAAACACCAACCTTATAATCGTTTTTCCAAAGATCTAGTTGTGCTAACGTTTGATTGGTGAATGAGTTACTCATCACAAAACTTGGATGCCCTGTTGCGTTACCAAGATTCACCAAACGACCGCGCGACAATAGAATAATTGCATGTCCATCAGGGAAGATGAAATGATCCACTTGTGGTTTGATATTAATTTCTTTGATGCCCGGATAGTTTTCCAGTTTCTCTACCTGAATCTCATTATCGAAGTGACCAATGTTACAAACGATGGCTTGATCTTTCATTTGCTCCATGTGCTCTACGGTAATTACATCTTTATTGCCGGTAGTGGTCACAAATATATCAGCTTCGGCTATTGCATGTTCGATAGTTGATACTTCGTAGCCTTCCATGGCTGCTTGCAAAGCACAAATGGGGTCAATTTCAGTGACGATAACCCGCGCACCAAAACCTCGCATACTCTGTGCACATCCTTTACCTACATCGCCATAACCGCAAACCACAACGGTTTTACCGGCTATCATCACATCGGTTCCGCGTTTGATACCATCAGCCAAACTTTCGCGACAGCCATATAAGTTGTCAAATTTCGATTTAGTAACGGAGTCATTCACATTGATGGCCGGGAATAGTAATTCACCACGCTCCATCATCTGGTACAGACGGTGTACACCGGTAGTTGTTTCTTCACTGATCCCCTTGATACCTTTAGCTACATTGGCCCAGCGTTGGGGATTCGCTTCAAATGTTCTTTTAACCAAAGCCATTAATTCCCGAAAATCTTCACCTTCGCCACTGTAGTCTTTATCCAGAATAGAAACATCTGTTAAAGCTTGTGCGCCTTTGTGGATAAAAAGCGTGGCATCACCGCCATCGTCTACAATCATATCGGGTCCAAGACCATTGCCGAAATCCAAAGCACGTTCAGTACACCACCAGTATTCTTCCAGAGTCTCACCTTTCCAGGCAAAAACAGGCACCCCGGTTTTGGCAATGGCCGCCGCTGCATGATCTTGTGTGCTGTATATGTTACAACTACACCATCTGACATCAGCACCCAACTCAACCAATGTTTCAATCAATACAGCTGTTTGTATTGTCATGTGTAAAGAGCCCATCACACGAGCACCTTTCAATGGTTTTTCGCTGCCATGCTTTTCACGAAGGGCCATTAAGCCAGGCATCTCTTTTTCAGCTATTTCAATTTCTTTCCGTCCATAATCAGCAAGCGTGATATCATGGATTTTATAATTAACTTGATTAGTTGTTGTTTCTGACATTATTCTACATTTTTAATTTACTTACAAAAGTATGAAACGATTATGGATTTTGGCAAGATAAAAGTTAAAACAATTGTGCAAAAAAGGTTTAACCCTATCCCCAAAAAGGTTTAACCTTAATGGCTCCAGGGTTTAACCCTAACAATGAAAAGGTTTAACCTTTCAGGCAGAAAGGCTTAAGCTTTTTAGTCTGGGGCTGTAAGCGGTTGTAATTATTGGCTTCTGATTATGATTTATCTGCTTGATAGTGAGCCAGGAGGTGGCGTATGTGTTGTTCGTCGCTCTTTAGTTGATTTTTCAGTGTATCCACATCAGGGAATTTCTGTTCATCACGCACGCGCGTCACAAATTCTATTTCAATTTCTTCTGAATAGATATCATGATTAAAATCAAAAATATGCACTTCCAATGAACGGTGATCCACATTGTGACTAATGGTAGGGCGATAACCAATGTTCAACATACCACCATAATGCTTTCCTTCCACACGAATGAAACACGCATACACACCATCGGGTGGAATGAGTTTGTAAGGTTCCTCCACATGAATGTTTGCCGTTGGATAACCAATGCGCCGGCCCAATTGCTGTCCACCCACTACCCGGCCGGTAATGGTGAAGTGATAGCCCAGGATTTTATTGGCATTGGTAACATCCCCTTCTAACAGATGGGTTCTGATATCTGACGAACTGGTTTTGAGTCCTTCTGTTAAAACGGCTTCCACCATAGAAATGGTAAAGTCGTGTTTGGCTGCAAAAGATTGATATTCTTCAAAACTGTGATGACGGCCTTTACCAAACCGATGGTTAAAACCCACCATTAAATGTTTAATACCTATTTGGTCTACCAGGAATTGTTTGATAAACTCTTCGGCCGTGAGGTTGGACAACTCTTTCGTGAATGGAATCAGTAGCAAATGATCGATGCCCAGTTGGCTAAACAATTTGGTACGTTCTTCGGGGGATGTTAAAAAGCGCAATTTGTCTGCATCTTGTTTAAGTACCATGCGCGGATGCGGCCAGAATGTTAGCACCACCGCTTCGCCGTTGAGTTCCTTTGCTTTTTTGGTCAATTGGCTCAGTAACTGGCGATGACCGGTATGTACACCATCAAACATGCCAATGGTCACCACCGCATTATGAGGTTTGAATGTAGATAAATCAGAATGTACCTTCACTGTCTCCTTTTTCGCAAAAATAGGAAAAAAAGCGCACTTTTAAAGGGTGGTTGATGGAGGGGGGATTGCATTGGCGGGAGGTCTTCTTAAAACTTTTAATTGAAATGAAGCAGGATGACCTTGCTGCCAAGACCTGGGATTTTCTTATTTTTGTTGAAACAGCAATTTTTATGAGAAAGTACCTTTTCCTGATTGGTTTGATGGTGTTAGGGGGATGTCATCAGAAACGCCAAAAGCCACCCTATCTCTTGGTTGAATTGGTAGGTCCATCGGCTTCTTCCATTCAATTGCAGTATCTCAATAAGTATTTTCAGCCCTTTGATACGGCAGCTGTTACTGATAATGGATTGTGGGAATTTACAAAAGATAGTGTTCCGGCCGGTTTTTATCAGTTAGTGGTCGATTCAAAGCCAATAAGCCGGCTGGTCATAAGTGATGAGGCACCTGCGCGCATTAAAATTAGCGGGGAGGAATCCACTGTTTCGATTGTGGGATCACCGGAAACCAAAGCCATTGCTCAAATAGAAAGCATCGTATCTAAGTTATCAGGGGATATTAATCAGGTGGCTTCCTCTTTTCATGATTCCCTTCCGGCCGATCAGTTTGTGCCCATGCGAGATTCCTTACTTAATCGTATTGAAGAGCTCCAAGTGAATTGCAGAGATAAACTCGATGGTATTTACCAGGATCACAATGGTTCTTTGGTTCAGCTGGTGGTTTTGTATCAACAGGCCGGTAATCATCAACTGTATGACCCGATTCAGGATGCGTCGCTCTATTTTTTAACGGATAGTTTGTTGAAAAGACGTTATCCGGACTATCAGCCCGTTGTTGAATTTCACCATAAAGTGGATTCATTGCGACGGCTGAAGCAACTGAATGAGCTCTCGCTGATAATAAAAAATTAATCCTATATTTGAACGGAATAAGTTGAAATAGGCCCAATATCCTAAGTCTTTAGAAATAATTTGGAAATGAGAATGAAGCAAAGTTTTTATATTTTATTGATCGCAATACTGGCCGGTGCCTGTACTAAAAATGCCGGTTATACAGTAGAAGGTAGAATTGAGAATGCCGATGGCGCAACGGTTTATCTTCAACGGATGGATTTAAACCAGGTGGTGACGATCGATTCGACTAAGTTAAATGCGAAAGGAAAATTTGAATTTTCGGGAGAACGATTAAAGGAGCCTACCTTTTTTCTCTTGAAACTGAGCGAAAGAAATTATATCACGCTTTTGGCAGACACCACGGAAACTATTGAAATAAATGGCGATAGTAAGGATTTGGAAGGTTCTTATGAGGTGCAAAACTCCTTTGGATCCGTGTATGTACAGATCTTGAATCGTCGCTTACGAAAGCTAAATACAGCAATAGACAAACTTATTAAGGATTATAAACAACTGGATAAAAGGGATTCTGAAGCAGCTAAGCAGTTGGAGACCCAATATCAGGACCTGATTCAGGACCATAAGGACTTTGTTGGTAAATTCATCATGGAGAACCCGCGTTCATATGCCGGATACTATGCCCTTTTCCAACGTTTAAATGACAATTCCTATGTGATGAATGTGATGGATAAGCAAGATCAGGTTTATTTTGCGACTTTGGGTACCAGTCTTAATCTGTTTTATCCTGAATCAGCCAGAGCTAAACAATTGTACAGCTATGTACTGGGCGCCAAAAATAAGCAACAACAAGCTAAATTAACCGAGGCTGTACTCAATGCTTCTGAAGCAAGCAGTTATCCGGACATAGAAGAGAATGATGTAAATGGGGAGAAGGTGAAGTTGTCTTCGTTGGATGGTAAAGTTATTCTGGTTTCTTTTTGGGCATCGTGGGATGAAGCTTCACGTAAGGAGAATAATCATCTTAAAAAGATGTATAAGAAGTATAACAAACATGGTTTTGAAATTTACCAGGTTTCGCTGGATCGTAGTAAAGTATTGTGGGAAAATGCCATTAAGCAAGATGAATTACCCTGGATTAATGTGAGTGATCTGCGGTATACTGAATCTTACCCGGCCCGTCTGTATAACATTCGTCAACTACCTGCGAATTATCTGATTTCAAAGGATGGTGAAATTATTGGAAAGAATCTGTTCGGTAATCGTCTGACAGAAAAGTTGGGTGAACTGCTATAGTGACATCATCTATAAGAAATAATTTAACCGCTGTTTTCATTTGAAGGCAGCGGTTTTTTTTTAAAGCTCTGAAAGAGCGACAAGGTAACAGCATCCCGTAATAACGGGACAGGTACGGTGTAGCGAAGTGGAGCCCTATGATAACACGATGGCACGTAAAAACCGGCGCAACCAATGAGACGATAACCGCAGTAGGCTCCATGCGCCGGAATATGCAAAACTTCTTTAAGCTATTCCTTTACACAGAGGACTCAAACCTTGATATGCTAACAAAAGAAGAGATAACTCACTATCTTTTACTAGAGATAAGAAGTGTTAATGAGATTTTACTATATCTTGCAAATCAAGTTTATACAAAAGAGTTACACAGAGCTCGCTGAGGCAGAAACTATAAGGCAGTTCACAGAGGGTTATTATACCATCAATACAGCCAGGCATAAGATATCCTCTCTATGTTTTCTTTGTGTAACTCTTATTTTTTGAACGCAATACTAGTGCTACAAATTGCAAGTTTAAGTATTTATTAATGGTGCAACCTACTGATATATGAAACACCTAATTACAATA
>JAEINY010000113.1 GCA_016342595.1 Marinilabiliaceae bacterium | reverse complement strand
TTTACCAAAATGAATAGCCTGTCCTGTACGACGGGACTTTACTTTATCGCTATGCATCAGAAACCAAAATTCAATCATTAATGCATAGTTTGGGATTATTTCAAATAACAAGACCTTCAGGTTACCAAAACCTAAAGGTCTGCACATAATGCAATTTCCTTTGATAAGACGTCATCAGATTCAAACAGCAACTCATATATACTAGCCAGTTAATAAGGTAATTAACCCTCCACCTCTCTGCAATAACTCCTGCAGCATCAATTTGTTTTATCCAGAATGGAATAACTGCTATTATTAGATACAAACTCAGGAACCAAATTTTTCATGCGGGTCACCAATAACCCATTATCCTCAAAATTCAGTGCTCCTAACAGCCCCCTTATCACTTCTTTTACACTTTCGTAATCATAGACTTGGACTTGCCCAATCATAATTTTCTCATGGTGTGTGGGTAGATTGTTTTCCTTGGACGCCAATAACTCTTCAAATAGTTTCTCACCAGGTCGCAGGCCTGAATATTTAATCTCGATATCCGTTCCCAACTTCAAACCTGCCAACCGTATCATCTCCTTAGCCAAATCATTAATCTTTACCGGTTCCCCCATATCAAATACAAAAATCTCTCCTCCATTACCCATAAAACCGGCCTCCAATACTAATTGACAGGCTTCCGGAATCGTCATAAAAAAACGGGTGATATCCGGATGTGTGACCGTGACCGGTCCTCCCTGGGTAATCTGCTTCTTAAACAGCGGCACTACCGACCCACTGGATCCCAGCACATTACCAAAACGTGTTGTAATAAAAGAAGTCTGTACCCCCCCTTTCTGTGCCAGGGATTGAATATAGATCTCACAGATGCGCTTAGTGGCCCCCATCACATTAGTCGGATTCACCGCCTTATCAGTAGAAACCATCACAAATTTCTCCACCCCATACTCTACGGATATGTCAGCCATCAATTTTGTGCCCCCTATGTTTACCCGAATAGCTTCATAGGGATTGGCTTCCATCAGTGGCACATGCTTGTAGGCCGCAGCATTATACACAATGTGTGGTCTGTACGCTTCAAACACCTGTCGCATTCGGAAGGCATTGGTAAAATCCACCAAAATGACTTCAAACGGTACATCGTAATAACTCAACAGTAATTCTTGTTGCAAGTCATACAGCGCCGACTCTGCAATATCAATCAATAATATCTTCTTTAACGGAAATCGTAATAACTGACGTACAATTTCAGAGCCGATGGATCCGGCAGCTCCAGAAACTAAAATAACTTTCCCCTCCAAACCAGTTGAAATGCGCCGTTGATTTAATCTAATCTCTTTACGCCCTAAAATATCTTCAATGCGAATATCCCGAATCTGATTTCTATTAGAGATGCCATTGACCCAATTTCCTACAGAAGGCATCACCTTAAGCTTCCATCCTTTATCCAGACAATCATTAGTAATCTCCTTTTTGCGTTGTACAGAGATACTATTAATGGCCAAAATTATCACCACAATCTCCCTTTCCGCCCTCATGCTCATGGCTTTATCCCAGCTCTGCACCTGTATAGAATGCAATTTCATGTTCCATTTATTAGGATTATCATCTACAAATCCAACGACATGAAACAGATTATCTTTATCATTCCGAATAGCTTCCAGTGTAATTTCCCCCATATCACCTGCACCATAGATCAAGGTATTAATGGTAGCCCGTTTTTTTGTTAAAAACGCATACGTCTCTCTTACGATCATTCGAAAGGCGAAACTAAGCATAGCCGTTAACAGAAAATGAAAGATTAATACCAATCGAGGAATTCTCCACCAAGGTAACTCATAAAATTTCACAACAGAATCCACAATCACCAAGACTATAAATGCTGAAAAACAGGCAATAATCAAGATTTTAAACTCGTTATAGTTGCTGTGTCGGATAACCCCCCGATAGGAACCGGTACCCAAAAAAGTCAACAAATAGACAAACAACACCCAACTACCGGCGGCTATAAATCCCCCCACCGAATATGAAGGCAGCTGCAAACTCAACCTTAAAACAAACGCAATCAGGAAGGCATAGGCCACAATCCCCAAATCAATCACTAAAATCCACCAGGGGGATACAACCCGGTCTTTAAAAATATTGAGTAGAAAATTCTTCATAACCGCACTCCCATATTGATCCTACACACCTTATTTTCATAGCAATACCCAGTGTGATCAGTGATATAATCAACAAGTTCGAACATTTTAAGACAATGGTAAAGCTGTTTATGACTAACACTTTGAAATCCTTGCTGAAAGTCCTTCTTTCCGTGATATAAAAAGGAGTAGTATATAGATAAGGTAATCAACAATAAAAAGCATGATATCCAGCTAGTTCCGGATGGACAAATAAACACCTAAGAGCCTGTTAAGCAGAGTGATAACAAAGACTTACAAATGATAGTTACGCAGAACAACACAAAGATTCACAAAAAATAGTTACGAAGCGTCCTCAAGGCTTGATATCCTAACAAAATATTGGATAACTTTAACTGGACGCCCAGGTCAGCCTTCCAAAACCCGTCAGCGTGCGCAGCTCCTGATGGCGTTTAATGAACGAGTTAAATGAATTATATAGTAGTTCCGCGATGGTCTTGGACCATATTGACGCCAGGATAACATATTGCCGTTGGCATCCAAAAGTGTTAGTCTCAGGATATGAGATTATTGACAATATTGTTACATGAAAAATACGCGGAGGCAACGCAGAGGGCCACAAAGGCTGTTTCGCTTCGCTAAACGGAGTTCACAGAGCCCGATTATTATCGCGCTTCAATACTTGATCAACCATTGGCATGATAACGAAAGAAAATCTGTTAAATCCATGTAATCTGTGGACAAAAAAAATCGCGTTAATTCGTGGATAAGAAAAGCTTGTTATATGAAAGTTCTGCGAGGGCCATTGTCCCTTTTGACGCCAAGATAACCTGATCCTATCTTTACCTTTAAATCAGAGAGGAAAAAGGATTCAAACCTTAAGAAATATTGGTGCATTTTAGCCCTAATAGTAGTTTAGGTATGTATGTTTTTATATTGTCGATTGGGTGGTATTAACCCATTATGAAAGAATATGTCAAAAGATATACAAATCCAAATTCATCACAAATGACCAGTTGCATTCTTCATGGATTACTTAACAGTTATCTATTTGCACACATAGGTTATTCAGGAATTTTCTTAAGCCACTCTTCACGCCAGTAATGAAAGCAAGCCCTGTCACACCCCCCCTGAAAAATACCAGTACAATGCACTCCTTCTAGAAAATAGCTCGGGTTTCTTAATTTTCTGAGTTCTCCGTTTGTTTCCAGCTTTATCTTCTCAGCCTTTTTAAAAATTTTAAATTTTTTCCCGCAAAACGCCTCCATCTCGGGCATAAAATATAACCCTTTGAATTTTCCTTTTTCATCAAGCGTTGAGGTTATTTCACGGAGTAATCGGACTTCAACCCAATCTCCGACTTGTAGATCTAACGATTGATTTTCAGGATTTTTCCTGGTCGTATTTCGTAGAAAGTAATATTTTATCCGGGATTTTAAGGTAAACATCATATTCGGAATTCTTTTTGTTATCCGAATATGGAAGGGCCTCAATTCACTCGCCTTCGAAACAGGAGATTCCTGAAAATTACACGAACTATTTTCCTTTTTTTGCATAATAAAGTGATTTATAATAATCCTGATTTAATCATACATTATATCTACAAATCTGTTCAATCCCTTTTTTTTAATCACTTGATTACCTATTAAGGTTATTATATATTCACGGATGAATGAATATTTGTTTCTTGTAGCTAATGAGGTTATTAAATATAAACTTCGAAGCAAAATAATGATGTTCCGATTTTCTTAATTAATTATAATTCACATATTAAAAACGAATCACATTCAAGCTATATTAAAGGTATTGATGAGTAAATTTGAAGTTATACATCACGGAAGCACATATGTTATTCTTTTTCATAGGGCCCTAAATCAGGGGCACTTCCTTTATAAGGTAAACCGACATCAACACCAGCATTTATTAAATCACTCCCTTCAGCCAATTTTAAAAAATTAAGAAAAGGTAAATCCCCATTCCGTTGTCTTTTACCAGATACACCCGTTGAATCCAAACTTGCAAAATCGGCATCTGTTAACGTTACTCCTGTAGAAGCATTCCAACTATTGTGATCATTATTTGACTGTAAAAAATAATCTGCCTTGCCATTTCTATAACTGATGTTATTTCTGACATGAATCGAATTATTATATTGCCCTATGGAAAAACCTGTTTTATCATTATCAAAAGCAATATTGTTATAAAAATTCATACTTACATTGCCATCATTCTGATTAAACCCTATAAAACGATTGTTAAATGCTAAGCAATTTCTAAGTACCCTCTGTGGTTCTGCAAGAGGCTCATCATCTGTTTGCCCCAGCTTAAATCCTCCTCCATCCCCATCCCCTCTGCCGTTGTTAAATGCCCAACATCTATCAAAAACTACAGTCCCTTCATTTTTCCAGCAATCAAATCCATCATCTGAATTGAACCAAGCTCTACATTCGCTATAATAGGTATAAGAAGCTTTTGATGCAAAACAAAAAACATACCCATCCGCCTGTCCTCCGGAATAGCCTTTTGTGGATACATCGAAATTATCAAATGAATCACACTGAATAAGGTATATTGAATCCAGGTCGTATCCAAAAAAGCCGGCACCTTCATTACCATGAGAAATACACCGCTCAATTGTGTATGGCCCTCCTTTTTCAAATGCAAACCCAAATGCCTCAGTATTTATTGAATGTTGACTTACACCGGTAACTGTTAATCCTCTTAGATGATAAAAAGTACAATTATAAAGTAAAATTCCCCTGTTTGAAGATGTACTTGTTATTGTTGAACAATCAAGAACCGGCGTCTCGCCGGGATAATTTAAAATACAGATCGGATTCAAATTTCCCCCTTTTTTATCAGACACAAAAACGCCATATTCATCACCTGCATCAGCTTGATATATACCACCTCTAATATAAACAGTGTCACCCAGACCTGCCTTTGTAAACGCTTTTTGCCAGGTAGCCCAGGGATAATCAATTGTACCAGGGTAATTATCATTTCCATCAGTAGCCACGTAAAACACATTTCTATAAAAAGCGACTGGTGTCTGCTTATTTATTTCACATGGCCAGATGAGATGTACTAATAAAAACACTCTTAGAATATTCATTCTATTCCTCAATATATCAGATTAGTATAAATAACACATTAGTGATTTATTCAATTAACAAACATTAACTCATTTTTATTATAACAAAAAAGAAGAATCTTATTATTTATATTCATCTGCTTTGTTTATCCATGGTAAGAATCTAAATTTTAGCAACTATTCTGTTATGAGTGAGATTGATGCAATAGCCCTCAATTCAAAAAAAGGATTTTGTTCGTTTTTAACAGCCGTATCGATTACAGATTTTAGTATAGCTGTAGTTTTCAAAAACTAGCAAATCATTCTGGGATGGAAAAAGGTGTTTTTAGAGATTCCCTTTAAAAAAAGAGTTTGAACAGCATTTTCATCATGAGTACTCCTTCATACGCACAAAGCCTAAAACTTTTATTCTTCGGAATTTTCGATAAACCTTGAACCCAATCTTTTCAATTACACTTCTAGAGGGAATTTTTTTTTCAGAAGCCATGATGAATATTTCTTCATAACCAAATTTTCTGCATTCAATTAACATTTTTTCTATAGTTTTCGTATATAATCCTTGCTCACGAAAATTTGGATCAATAAAAAAATCATGCAAAATGATACTGTTCGCAGGAGAATCAAACACCATGTCGAGTTCTGGTAATCTATGTTGTTTCCCACCCTTAGTCATCCAACCATAGTGGACTAACATCTTATTCTCAACGATAGTATACAATATTTCTTCGGAAGAAAAACGTTTTAGTGCTCGTGATAAAAGATCTCTCTTTTTAAGCCATGCATTAGACTCGTTATATAGTAAGAGATCTGAGTAATTATTTATGTTTATGCTTTTGTCGCTTTGAAAATTGGTTTGAGACACATCATCAATTAATAATCTGTAATAAATGTAATTCTCTCTTGCATAGACAAATAAGATTAATTTACTAAGGGTTCCCAATAGTACCGCTTTAGGATTTTTCTTAAATAATACTACATCATTTTCCAGTTTATTTTTAAAATTACCAGGATCTACACCTGCGAAAACCAGACAGTTTCTTACTATTTTTCTTATAAAATATTTTAAGTCAGAAATTATTTTTTCTTTTTTGCAGAAACATATCGTTGGCATAAAGATTTTTTGGTGAAAGTTGGAATAGTAATGTTTGAATTTATCTTCACCAGGTGTTAAATCAAAATATCGATAACCTTCTTCTCTCAGTAGTTCTATTAATTTTATCATAAGGACATTACCCGGAGAATTCCTCTCTTCAAGTGGATTGTAAGACATAAGCCCAAGGTATACTGTAGTAGAGTCACATGCACCAAAATGGAATGCTATTGGAATGTTGTCTGACCATAGTATCGTAAAATGATTATTCTCAGGGAAGTTCATTCTCTAAATATAAAATTGTTTTTTATTTTCATCACTTATGAATGGAGTTGATTGATGACTTGCCATTTGCCGAAAGTCACACTGACTTGATAAAATGTCGAAAACTTTTTTTGCCTTTTCTTTAGATTTTATCCTTTCAAGATAAAAACTGTTTTTCCTCTTGTATCTGTTTATTTTCGTTTTAATAGATCTATTTTTTTTAACCTTGTTATTTTATTTTCATCAGATAAGTCGAGAATAGGTGAATCGTGCTCAGCAATTCTTACATGTATATTTTCTTTTTTTAGAGCGCTGGAAAATAACCAGTTTATCTGAGATCTTGGTGGAACCCAACTCCACTGCCATTTTTTTAATTGTAATTTATGCTTAATGGCAATTAAGGCTTGAATTGGAAAATCTTGATCAAAACTTTTTTTGCAAAGCCAACCATGATACTCTGCTTGCCAATATCCAGCATGCGTCAAATATTGATCTTCATAAGAAAACGCCAAAGGCATAAGGCCAACCATCTTAGAGTTTTTATCAAATCCTAAAATTAGAATTGGTTGGTATTTATTGAAATATTGATGATACCATGTTATTACAAATGGGGGTTCTTGGATAACCGTCACTTTCTGGTTTTGGTTTGCTAATTCCTCCCACCGGGCAATAAAAGTTTTATCATTTAACAATTCTAATACATTGTTGTCTTTGAATATTTTTACTTCTAGATTCATGATGATTATCTTTTCTTAAAAAGAATTTTGTTTGTTTAGCAACTCGAATGATAATCGGCTTTATCAACAGTTTTAAGAAAAAAACATGATTTTAGAATTTGACTGAATAGTTACATTTTAAAATGTTCCCTCACCTTATCCATTTTTTTTCTTCTATTCAAATGTTTTGTATTAATGCAATTCTTATGATTTTGATATAATTTTTTAATCAATGGAGTTCTCATAATCACTTTAGCAGGATTACCAATTACCACACTATCATCAGGTATGTTCCCTCTGACAACTGATCCGGCGCCAATAATACAATTGGAACCAATAGTTGAATTAGGCAGTAAAATACAATTTGATCCTATAACAGTATTGTTTCCTATAATAATTTTCCCAAACAAATCTATTTCCGGAAAAATTTCGCGCATCACATTCACTGCACCATCATGCGTTATAAAGACAGAACCTGATGCAATGGCCACGTGATCACCTATTTCTATTAAAAATGGCTCAGTAGAGAATTCCGATGAATATATCTCACATTCTTTCCCAATTTTAATCCCATACCCTCTTAAGAAATTGTTTTTACTCTCACCCGAAAGAAAAAGCAGCATAGTCTTAAAAAAACAAGACTTGATTACATCCACTAATACATGTAAAAACATAATAAATAAATACAGTTAATATGAAGCTATCAATTATTTACGCTCAATCGCTATAATGAGAAGAGTAAGGTTTTAAAGGAATTTAACGACTAGTGAAGGATGCCTACAAAAAAAAAAATCAGAATTTATAGACATCAATTACGGATAAGTCCTTATCAAAATTTAAAGTATGTACTCCTTTTAAACGATAATGCCAAGTTGCTTCCGTTTTTGAAATTAATACTTCTTTATAAGATGTTTCATTTAATGTGATGATTTGATTTATATTTAGAGCTCTGCCATATCGCACAGAGCAATCCTGAGAAGGCCGATAGATTTTATTATTATGAGTAAAAATCCTGCCGGCAGGTCTGGCGGTTCTAATATCGGTGACAATTGGATTACAAGGATGAGGGGTCCAATCGGTAGTAGTCACATCATCGGAATAAAAGAGGAATAATTCTGCATGTTCCGAAAAGCTGGAAGACTCGTTTATAGCGGCAAATAACCACCATTTGTTATTATAATAATATAGGGTGGTATCCTTAGCATTGATATTATCCATCAAATTCATCACATAGCTCCATTCCAGAGGGAAAACACTACATTTATATAATTCAACAGTTCTGTTTTCTGATGTTTCGGGGATCATGTAATAACCATTACCATGTTCGAATACAAATGGGTAAGACATATGATATGGCTTTTCAAGAATCGTATTCCTAGTTACTAATTTCCCTGTCATATCCAGTTCCAATAGGCTAATATGTCCCTTTTTTTTACGATAAGGAAACTCCTCAATAAAGATGAATTTTTTACTGTTACGACAAAGAACAAATGGATCCGCCCAAAATCTATCTTTAGGTGGAATCAAAGATTCATAACTAGTTATTGTTTCAGGGAATGGAGATGGTTTAAATGTATACATCAAAAACCATTTCCATTGTTTATTAACCATCAATCGTTGATATAAATACCTGACTAAAATTCTAGACATATTCATCATTGCCTGACCATTTGACGGAAGAGGCGATACTGTAGAAGCAGTATCTTTATCCGTTTTATGATATTTTTTAGCCAGCATATTAGAATACTCATAACCATAAAGGTAAATTCCCCTGATCAACCGTGGAATGATCAATGCGCACAATTCAAAGGCTTGATCTAAATTTAGAAGTGTGGAATTAAAATTAGTTGCTAACCAACTACAGTGAATAACAGTTGTTGAACCGGAACTACCATTTGAGCATTGAAGAAAAGCCCTAATTACAGGGGATTTATTAACAACCTTCCAATACACATTTGAATTTATCTCAAATATATTTTGGCACTCAATAGTATAATTCCAAATTCCCATGCGGGAAAGCTTTAGACCTGAATCGTTGATCACAAAGGAACTAAAGTTAAGAATGATGTCTAAACGATTAAGGGAAATTTCATGACAAGTATCAGTGAAATTGTTACAAATTGAAGTTTCATGTACGCCCCGTAATATTTGATTTAATGACGCTTTATTACTAAAATCAATCCTGTTACGGAAAATGAATTGTTCTAATTTTTCATGTAGTTTGTAAAAAAGCGAAATTTTAGGAGGATTATTACCTGCTTTTGTATTATAAACTACCAGTTTAATTTCTGCAAATTCAGAATCAACGATTTTGTTAACCACCCTGTATATCCATAACGGTACAACCGGGCTATCTAAAATGATTCCAATTTTAATTGAATCTTTCACCATAACTACAATTAAACAACTTCATCACGTACAGGAAAGCAGTCTAGATAATGTTAATAGTTTTCTTATTGTCTGACAAATATATTTTACCTCTGAATCTAATAAATTAGGATAAATGGGCAAAGAAACTGTTCCTTTCCAAATTCTTTCTGCATTTGGAAATTCTTCACTATTCAAATTATAAGTTTCTTTATAATAAGTCATATGATGCAAAGGTTTATAATGAACTGAGGTACCAATCCCATTTTTAGACATCAGCTCAATAAAATCATTTCGGCAAACAGGTGCTTCAGGTTTAATGATTATAGGAAAAAGGTGCCATGCATGATGATCAATTGATCCATGGAATACAGGAAGGTCAATACAGGATACATCACTCAATTCATTGAAATAAATTAATGCACAACGTTGCCGCTGCTCCCTGAAATAGGCTGCCCGTTCTAACTGGGCAAGTCCTACAGCGGCGTTTATATCCGGCATATTATATTTGAACCCAGGGGCAATAACATCATATTCCCAGGAACATTTGCTGGATGTAAATCTATTCCAGATATCCTTGTTAATGCCATGCAACCGCATTATTTTTACTCTTTTATTTATGGTTTCATTATTGGTAACCAACATCCCTCCTTCTCCTGTAGTGATCGTCTTATTTGCATAAAAACTAAAACAAGTAATATCTCCATACACCCCGATAAATCGATCCTTAAATATGGTTGGAAAAGCATGGGCTGCATCCTCTATAATATGAATATTTTTTTCCCGGCATATATCTATAATTCCTTCACCATCCGGCGTAACCATTTCAGCAGCCTGTCCGCCATAATGAACGGGAATAAAGGCCTTAACATTGTTTTTTTTAGTTAAGGTCTCTCGTAGGATGGCAGGCGAAACAAGGCACGTATCATACTCAACATCAATAAAAACCGGCACAGCACCCATATATCTTACAATTTCAGCTGTGGCGGTAAAAGTCATTGTTGGAATCAATACCCTATCACCCTCTTTTATACCTATAGCTTCTACTGCAAGGTGCAATGCAGCAGTACAGGAACTAACAGCACACGCATACTTTGCGCCTACATAACTCGCAAATAATTTCTCAAATTGCTGAGCTTTGTTCGAAGTGGTGAGCCAACCGCTATCCAGAACTTCTTTCAAGTATTTGGTTTCATTTCCGGCTAATTGAACTTTCGAATAAGGGATGTACATAGCTGAATGTTATTTAAATAGACCGTAGTAAACAGTTTTAAAAATCGATTTTATATCTCCCATAAATGACTGAGCATCCGCCTATTTCTCGTAGAATTCCGGTTTTTGGGGCAATACTAATTCCTTATAGTTTTTATCAGGATGCAGCCGGCAAAACAGTAATCGGGCAAACAAAGTGTATTTGATAAATAATACTTGTCATTAAAAAACACTGTGGAAAGAGAGTCCTCATGGTTTGGCATCCATACAAAACATTGGATAACTCTAACTAGACACTTCCAGGACTTCTCTTGAATGGTCAGCCTTCCAAAACCCGTCAGCACGCGTAGCTCCTGACAGCGTTTAACAAACTATCTGAGAGTGCCATACATTAGATACTTAATTCCATCTAATAAATTTTACAGGGTCTTATTGATCAATTCAACTAGTCTCCTTAAATTTTTTTCCTTCGAAAAGTTTTCTTCCGCAAAAGAAAATCCATTATCTCCATATTTATACAACTCATTTCTAGGTATAGAAACAACATCCTTCAACACTTTCTCAAGTTTGTCAGGATCTTCTGGCATTACAGTCCATCCGCAGTTGGCCTTTTTTATCGCCTTCGCTGTCGCACTATTTTCTTCAACAGATGCAATAACCGGTTTTTTTGAGAACATATAAGCCGGAAGTTTGGAAGGCATGGCAAAATGTGCGGTATTTTTTCTTAAGCTTAATATTAAAACATCTGCCTGATCCTGAATCTCAGGCACCTTATGCAATGGAGCATTCCAAAATTCTATATTTAAATCTGGATAATTTTGGGTAAGTGAAACCAGGTACTCTTTCTCGGAACCATTTCCGGCAATTATCAATCGAGCATCTTTTAATCCGCTTATTTTAAACGCAAGAATGATAATTTCTAAAGCTGCTGATTTGCTTAAACAACCCAGAAACATAAAAGTAAATAAGGAATTATTTTGTCGGAGCTGACGTGATTGACTGTAATTAAAAAATAGCTCATCATTTTGCCAGGTATGTACGATTTCAACATTTTCACACATCAACTTCCGTGACTTAATAAGCCTTTCTCTCATATTGGAAGATATGGTGATAACCTTGGAAGAGTTCTGTAGAATATATTTATCAACGGGCAAGAGAAATGTAAAAACCAACTTTTTTAATGCAGGTAACTTATTTGCCAGTGACTCGGGATAAATATCCATAACATGCGTTACTGTCGGGATAGAATATTTTCTTGTGGCACGAACAATAAGATATTGTGCCAATAAGGGCCAGGCAAGTACATAAACACATTTAATGGTGGCGTGATTTTTATAAATGTAATTCGCCGCATGTATACCAAAACTATAACTTTCACGCATACGTCCTATGAAAGTTGATTTAGGACAGGTATTAGACTTTAAAATATGGTGCTCAAACTTCCCACTATGAATCACATCCTTCTCAAAATTAAACCCAAGCGGACGGGATGGTTTAGGAGTTATTACCTTTACTTTCTGTTTTTTGGATAAAGCACTTGCCAGATCATAACAAAGAGTGGCCGCAGTAACCGGCTCCGGTGGAAAATGTGCTGACACTAACAAAATCATACCTTGTGTTATTGTTTCCTGGTTATTGGCTTCTAAATCATTACTATTTGAACTGCAAATTACTTCTTAGCAATACCGTACCATTTATTACTCAACCGTGTATTTCCCATAATAAGCTTAAGAACACGCCAGGAGGTGTTTTGAACCAGGTAATCCACAGGAATTTGGTGATAACAGCCCATTTTATGCTCTTCAATAACCAATCTAACGGAATTTAAGATGATTTCCGGTTCAAAACCGGTTAGAATAATAGTACCGGCATCCTGGGCTTCCGGCCGCTCCATTGACTGACGTATGGAAATAGCAGGAAATGAAAGGATAGCCGATTCTTCACTGATCGTACCACTATCGGAAATTGTACAGATTGCATTCATTTGGAGACGAACATAATCACTAAACCCAAAAGGCTTGAGGAATCTTATATGCTCTCTGTCACTGCTTTGTTTTATTGCTTCCAGTCTCTTTCTTGTTCTGGGATGAGTTGAAACAATTATTGGACAATGGTATTCTGTATAGATATTATCCAATACACTCATGATCTTTTCCAGGTTCTCTGGATTATCGACATTCTCCTCCCGATGTACGCTGACGACAAAATACTGTTCTTTTTCAAGCTTCAGTTTTTTTTGGATATTCGATTGATCAATACGGGGTTTGTAAAAATCGATTACCTCTTTCATAGGCGAACCGGTTAGATAAATCCTCCGATGAGGCAGTCCTTCACATATAAGATGCCGTCTGGCATGCTCAGTATATACAAGGTTAAAATCAGCCAGATGATCAATCACTCTTCTGTTAATTTCCTCAGGTACATTAAAATCAAAACTTCTGTTGCCAGCTTCCATATGAAAAATGGGGATATGAAGCCGCTTGGCTATATAAGCAGACAAACAAGAGTTGGTATCCCCTAAAACCAGCACAGCATCAGGCCTGACCTTTAGCATCACTTGCGCCGATTTTTTAATCAGGTCTCCTATGGTAGCTCCCAATGAACTGACGTCAACTTCCAGAAAAAAATCGGGTTTTCGAAGCTCCAGGTCTTTAAAAAATATTTCACTTAATTCATAGTCGTAATTCTGGCCGGTGTGAACCAAGGTATGCTCAAGATGTTTATCAAGCAAGGTGATTACCCTTGAAAGACGAATGATCTCTGGCCGGGTTCCGACAATGGTCATTACCTTTAATTTGGACATAATTTTAAAACTTGTTTTTTTAAAACAACAATCCTCCAGGACTCTATAAGTCATTGATAAACTGCCTAATTGACAGTGCGAGTCTAATTTTCAATTATTTTGATTTGGAGTGTGTTATGAAGGAAGCAACTGACTGATGACTTAAATCTACCGGACTATTGTTAAAATGTTGGACTACAAAAACAATGTCATAGCCAGTGAGATTAACTCACGGCATATACACACTCCTCATTGATTTCAGACCTCAAGATAATAGGTATCCGGATCCTCTGCATTATAAAATTCATTGATCCAGAATACGGTATAAAGTTCATCGTCCCCTCTGTTGCTTATATTATGTGTATGCCATATAGGTATATCGACATAAGCTGGTTCATTACCGTCCAGATCAAACTGCATGATCTTATCAGTGCCAATTCTTCGCAAACGGATAGTAGCTTTACCTTTGATAACGGCGAAACGCTCAATCTTTCGCGTATGATAATGATTTCCACGGGTTATACCCGGCTTAGTTGTTGAAAATGAAACCTGTCCCCCTCTGACTGTTTTCATCAACTCAACAAAACGACCTCTGTTATCCTTATTCTGTCCGTATTTAACAGGATAAAAGGTTTGTACAGCATTGTAATTCATAAATGAATTAAACAGGTTATATTCAAAGTCATCACTGGCTTCCGGTATAATCCCTTGCTGCAGATATTGCGTGGCATACGCTTTAATCAAAGCGTAAATTTCGGATACTTTTTTTTCAATAGAATGAGGTATTTTATATCCATCATCTGCTCTTTTTTCCACAATGGTTTTCCAAATGATAGCCACTAATTCCTGTATATAGATCAATTTTAGATTTGCATCGATTTCAATAACCGGCTGTTCATCATGAGTGACCTGATGGCAGAAAGTGGCCACTACTGAATTATAGTATGGACTACCAAAAGAGCCATATACATTGGGTATGATTAGACCCGTGAACAGCGCACCATTCTTTGCCGCCCATTGTGACAACTTTCTCCTGCCCTCACGTTTTGAAAGACCGAACATGTTTTCTCTTTCTTCCTGAGTGGAAGATGCAAAAAAGACATGTGGGGTGGACTTGGTGTCTTCCATGGCAGTGATCAGCTTTTCTACGAGACGAATATTAGTATCATAGATCACCTGAGGGTCATGATGCCGGTTAAGTGCAGCAAGGTGAATGATGGTGTCACACTGACTTACAAAATCTCTAAGCCTACCAGCATCATCAAAAAACTCATCCTCACAAGGGATTCGGATGACTTCCGCCATTTTCGTTCCAAAGTAATTATACAGATGGGTACCGATAAATCCAGGCTGACCGGTTATGCCTATTCTAATTTTCCTTTCAGGGTTCATAGGTTTTCTCTGTCTTTTCTTTATTTAAATCCACATTAATAAATCTTAGTTTCAGCAACAGATGCTTGGTTTCTTCCACATTTAGTTGCCGGGTATTAAACGAATTATATTCTTCCACAAGAGACACTTTGGATTGCCCCTCTGTATAGAACTTGTTGTAATTTAAATTTCTTGTATCAGCTGGTATTCGGTAGTAATCCCCTTCATCAGTTGCTCTAACCATTTCTTCACGATTTATCAGTGTTTCGTGAAGCTTTTCACCATGCCGGGTACCTATCGTCTTCACTTTAACATCGGAAGCATACAGTTCCTTAAGTGCCTGAGCAAGTATTTCAATGGTGGTGGCCGGTGACTTTTGAATAAATA
Source organism: Marinilabiliaceae bacterium (assembly GCA_016342595.1). GTDB lineage: Bacteria > Bacteroidota > Bacteroidia > Bacteroidales > Marinilabiliaceae > JAEINY01. The sequence continues at coordinate 3,901 of JAEINY010000113.1, read as the reverse complement.
AATCACCATTAGCACCATTTATAAAAGCGAACAATACCAATTCCACAGCATTGTCAAGAGTCATCATGAAACGGGTCATGTTCGGATCTGTGACGGTGATGGACTGATCATTCTTAATTTGGTTAACAAATAGAGGTATCACTGATCCGCGAGAAGCCATAACATTACCATATCTTGTGCCGCAAAAAACTAAATTGGAACCATTTAAAGACCTTGATTTGGCGACCATTACTTTTTCACTTAATGCCTTTGACATGCCCATGGCATTAATGGGATAGACCGCTTTATCGGTGCTAAGGACCACCACTCTGGATATTTTGTTTTGCATGGCCGATTCAAGCACATTTTCACAGCCCAGCACATTGGTCCTCACGGCCTCTGTAGGAAAAAACTCACAGGAGGGAACCTGCTTTAAGGCGGCTGCATGAAACACAAAATCGACTCCCTGCATGGCATGATCAATGCTTTGTCGGCTTCGAACATCGCCAATGAAGTATTTTATTTTAGCATTTTGATAAAACTGACGCATATCGTCCTGTTTCTTTTCATCACGACTAAATATTCTAATTTCAGCAATGTCGGTATCAAGAAATCTCCGCAACACTGCATTCCCGAATGAACCAGAGCCACCCGTTATCAATAAGGTTTTATTAGCAAAAGGATTCATGGCACATGGATTTAAGTTATAAATTACTATTGATGATATTTAAATTCTATCCAAGCTGTACAGGGTAAGTTCAAATATCCTATTTTCGCCACTCCACCTAACCCGAAAGCTTTCAGGATCTCCCAGTAGAATATGGAGTTGTGAAACCTAAAAGTGATAATTGTAATTTTACAATTTGCAGTACTTCGTTTGGCTAAATAAGAAAACTTTAGTTGAAGAACTCTCGTCCCCTTTGTGGCATACGCGTCAACTTAAGAAACTCTAATTTCTTAATGCCAATGATTTTGAAGACTAAAAACGGGTGTGTTGTATTATTTTTGCCTGTAAGGCTTTTGGGTAAAAGCACCGGGTGTAGCGGAGCGAAACCTGGTGAACAAACCGAAACATTCCTGAGAGCTGATAGCCCGACAGGTAATTAAAGTACGGCTATTCATAATACATCGCACCTGACGGACTTTCAGTCCTTTTTAAAGGATCCCAATTACATAGGGTTACGATTGCCCTGTCAACGTGCATTGTGTGTTACCTATTTCAAACATCCCTATTCTTATTGGATCTGAGGGACTATTATTCAATTCCGATTCGGAGATCATGATCAAATCTCCACCGGAAATCTCCTTCTGATTCAAAAAATTCAAGACCAAATAATTACTACCCTGATTGCGCTGAAAACGTGTTTTAGCAAAACTAAACCGAAGCCCATGTCGTTTGTGGAGCCAGGTACCACATACAATCTCCCTAACTTGATTATGGTTAGTAATAATATACAATCGGGTACTATCATCTTTTTCATTTGGAAAACCTTCACGATCCGTACTCATCACCATCGTTCCCTTTTCAAGTCTTGTCCCAAAGAATAGTGCCCCATCAACTTTTAAAAGCTTCTTTAATCTCATGGTTTCTTTATCCCAACAGTATATTCCTCCTAGGTCTTCTGAACCGGAGTCGGTGCCCCAATAAACAGCCTCCTCAGTAAAGATCAACTGGCAAGATCGCCAGGTCTGTGTTCCCCGGCCAATAAAATGGATGTTCTTAAAATGATCATCTGACCAACCAATCATCGATTCGTCATCTGTGTCTCCCGTACAAATCCATAATTTACCGGTATAAGGATCTCTCTGAAGGGAATGAATATGACGAATGGTACCACTTGAAAATTCAAAAGCGACTTCCCAATTCTGTCCAAAATCAGTACTCCTATAAATTTTCACCTTTATTCTTTCTTCATTACGGAAATACTCACCAAAAAATGTCAGGTTGTCGTCAGCATTGAGTAAACCGGTACTCATCATACCCCTGCCTACACCTATGCCGAATTGGGGCAATTTCATTTTTTTTTCAAAATTTTTATTGTTAGTATTACCGTACAGCATGTATCCACCTGAAAAAACACAAATTTCACCCTCTGCTGAAACAATTATTTCCATACATTCTTTTTTTTGTGTCCAGTTACGTATCATTGAAAAGTTATTTAACCAGAAGACAGAGAGTCCCGAGGACACATGAGCGATGCGGAAAAATTGACGATCCCCTTTAGATAATTTATAGATGACCATTCCACGGGTTGCCCATAAATTACCCCGTTTGTCATATTCCTGAGCAATCAGATCATTTGCTTTTAGACCCATCATTCCAAAAACTTTTACCGGTCTCAATGGAATCATCTTAGGTCCCTTATAATCGTAAATAAAATAAATAAGGACTAGTAATAATAGTAGAAGCAGATAGATCATAGTGCTCACCTCTTATTGAATAAATAATCCTTCCATAATTTCATTTGAGGAGACTATTCCTGATAAATATATTCGTTTGCGCTGATAGGCGGGGTGGATGTTTCTGAGATAATTTTAGATATCATTCGGTGCCCCTGGTACAACGTGATGATCTTTCGAACCCATTGATTTCTCACATTTCTTTTCCCTAGTATGCGTAAATAAAAAAATAGTATGGGTTTAAAAATCACAATCAACATTGGATGAAGTACATAAACTCTTGAGATAGGTACACGATTAAAACGCATATAAGTTTTAAATCTGTTTAAAGTGGGCAACGGATTGAACGATTCAATGCCATCGGATATTTCAATAGTCCCATTCTCTTTAATCAACCGGTTGACGATGGTGTACATTAAACCGCTCATGGGATAATATGTTGAATAATCCCGATCAATATGTTGTAAGTGAAAATAGTGCTTTCCTTCTAATTTATAGGCAATAGCATACCCAATCATTTTTTTACCAAAATATGCACCCAAAATAATTGAATCCTCATTATTATAGAACTGTGAGATATACTTCTCCCAATGCTCAAGCTTTGAAAGAAATTCATCCCTTCTTTTTTGTAGTTTCAGGGTTTGCCGGTTAATCTTTAAACCTGCATGCAGAAGATCCTTAAATAAAGGTGTTTTAAATACACAACATTTTAAACTTTTTCTAATAGTTGTTCTTGTTCTTTTACGAAAGTCATCGAGCTCATAGCTGTCTGACTTTAGAATGTATTCGTAATTATTTTTGATCCTGGATTTTGTTTTTATTACTGAAATAAGGTATCGCCATTTAAGCGTATTAATGAGTCTGTTATTTATGGGTATTTCAATAAGTTGAGGAAATGAATAGTTAATTAAACCCCGGTTAATAAAATAATAATCATCAATTTTTTTAATCGTATAATTGCTTTCGCGATGAATACCTATAAAATCATTTAGCTTCATTTGATTATAATTTTATCCTCCAGTTGACACTTAAATTACTTCTTTACTGAATCTATTATAGATACAAATTTCTTCAGATTTCTTCTTTTTGAGAAGTTTGCCAAAGCATAATCATAACCACTTTGTCCATAACGCTTTAAATCCTCTCTTGGAAGAGAGTTTGTCATTATCATAGTATTAGAAATGGCATCTTTATCTTCGGGGGGAACAATCCATCCGCAATGCGCTTCTTTTAATATACAGGCTGTATCGCTATTCTCCTCAACACAGGCGATTATTGGTTTTTCAGAGAACATATAAGCAGGGAGTTTGGAAGGTAAAGCAAATTTGGCTGCCCCCTTGACTAAACTCAGTAACAAAACATCAGCTTTGGCCTGGATCTCCGGAACTTCATGCATTGGCGCATCCCAGAATTCAATATGTGCACCTTTTAAATCTCCTGCCAAAGAAACCAAATAATCTTTCTGAGAACCATTTCCTGCTATTACAAGCCTGGAATTATTGATACCACTTTCTTTGAATGC
>JAEINY010000112.1 GCA_016342595.1 Marinilabiliaceae bacterium | reverse complement strand
ATTGTATAGTTAGTAGAGATGTCAGAAAAGGCATTGATATACATGATGGGTATGATGGAATTAAATCAGATAATTAAGGTATTAAAGAATGAGCTCTCAGAAGACGAAAAAGCAGCTTTTTACAAGCAGCTGGAATCGGATGAGCAGCTGAGAGAACTTTATTATCAGCAGAAAAACATATGGGTTAAAACGGGTTTTTCTCCTGTGTTAACAGCTAATGAGCGAAAAGAGGATATTAGTACAATCTGGAAAAAGATCACTCCCAATAATCGTAATCAATTTCTTCATGTATTCCAACGGTATGCCGCAGTTATTGTGGTGACGCTATTGCTTGGGGGCATGGCGGGGTATTTTATTAATGAATTGGTACCAGCTGCAGATAAGCATGCAAGTTCGGTATTTTCTTTCTCAACCGGGGAGAGGAGTATGAGTCAAGTGGAATTACCGGATGGGTCGGTGCTTAACCTGAATGCACATACAACTGTTACTTATCAAAAAGAGCTGGAAACGCAAAACCGCTTAGTAACCTTATCTGGAGAAGCATATTTTGAGGTGGTGCATAATGAAAAAAGTCCCTTTGTGATTGATTTTGGCACTATGCAAATTGTTGACTTGGGGACTGCTTTTAATGTGAAAGCAAATGAGCAAAGTGATTTTATTGAAACAACCTTAATTGAAGGGGATGTGGATATTGTGTTGAATAAGACAAAAAAAACGAATCTTTCTCCCGGGCAAAAGGCGACTTATAGCAAATCACAACATCAGGTTGTACTTGTTCCTGTTGATTCAAAAAAGGTTACTGCCTGGAAGGAGAACCGTTTTATATTCAAAGACCAAACACTAGCCTCTATAATGGAAGAGCTCTCTGCCTGGTATGGTGTTGAAATTCATTGGGACAGGGAGACCCATAAAAATGAAAGAATGCACTTGAATATTGAGCGGTCCAATTCAATTAAATCAGTGTTGGAAATATTAGCGCTAAGTGTGGATGTAGAATTCGATATAGTGAAGTCAAATAGTGACCAGAAAAAAGTCATTATCAAATAAAAAATGGTTTAACTCTTAAACGGTATTTGCCAATGAGATAGCGGGGTGTGTAAAAAAACCGGAGGTGGTTGCCGCCTCCCCCGGTAGGTAATTCAGTGAAGCATGAAGTGAATATTGATGCTTCAAATAAATTAAATATCAACACAAATTTATGAAAAAAAATGATCACTTACCAGACCATCAGCGGTCTTGGTTCAGAAAAATTGTATTGTATATGAAGATGACGACAATACTTATGTTTATGTCGATAATGACAATTTCAGCGAGCACTGTTGCACAGCAAACCAAGCTTCGCCTGAATGTGAGTAATGCTACTATACTTGAAGTATTTGAAAAGATAGAGCAACAATCAGACTTTGGTTTTGTATTCAAAGCCAGTGAGCTGAATCTGGGAAGACGTTATAGTATTGATAAAACTGGCGTTACATTACCTGAAGTGCTGGATGAGATATTTTCAAATGGAGAAGTTAATTACCGTATAATAGACAATAGTGTTATTATCTTAAAGAACAAGAGTAGTAGAGGTATTATTCAGCAGCAAACTCAAACGGTTAATGGTAAAGTAACCGATATGAAAGGCGAACCCATTCCCGGGGTGAATGTGTATGAAAAGGATAATCCGCAACATGGTGTCATCACCGGCGTTGATGGTTCTTATATGATCGAAGTTACCAGCTCTGAAAATGTGCTTGTGTTTTCGTTTATTGGTTTTGAATCACAGGAAATTAATGTAGCTGGTCGCAGTGTGATAGATATTTTTCTGATGGAGGAATCTACTGGTCTGGATGAGGTTGTGGTCACTGCTCTTGGTATTAAAAAGCAGACCAAAGCGCTCGGTTATTCTGTAACGGAAGTGAAAGGAGATGACTTGAATACTGCCAAGGAAGCCAATGTGCTGAACAGCCTTTCCGGTAAAGTGGCCGGTGTGCAGATTAATACTACTGCCAATGGTATAGGTGCCTCAAGCCGGGTAGTGATTCGAGGAAATAGCTCATTTGGTGGCAATAACCAACCCTTATATGTAATTGATGGAATACCCATTCGGAGTAGTTCATCTGATGTGGCATATGGTGATGAATATACCGGAGATGCCGGAGCAGATGCCGGTAATGATCATGCAGCCAATATAAACCCGGAGGATATTGCTTCTGTTTCTGTATTAAAAGGCCCCAGTGCTGCTGCACTATATGGTTCAAGAGCGGCTAACGGAGTGATTGTCATCACCACAAAAAGTGGTACCAGCAAACAAGGATTGGGCGTCACCATTAATTCAAATACGATGTTTGAACAGGCCTATTTGTTCCCACGTTATCAAAATGTGTATGGTGCTGGCCGAGGTGGTGCTATATCCGGTAAGCGTTGGAACCTGGATCCTGAATTGGCTTATGCGGACGACAATGGTATCGAAATAAATCGATTAGGTGATGACAAAAGTTGGGGGGCTCAGATGAATGGTCAAACATACCGTCAATGGGATTCTTATTATACTATCGGTAAATATTCACCAAACCCGGATTTCGCCAAAGATTTCTATCGGACGGGTATCACTACTTCCAATTCGATCTCTGTTGATGGAGGGAATGATAAAACAACGGCACGTCTCTCATTAACTCATTTGGGTAATAAAGGGATTGTACCGACCAGTGAGCAGGATCGTACTACCGTGACCTTAAGAGCCACGTCTAAAATAGCGGAGAAATTAACTCTGGATGGCCGTTTTACCTATGTCAATCAAAAGGTGCACAATCGAACCATTTCGGCGGGTAGGGAAAGTATTCCCTGGATTCTGAATATGCTGCCACGTAGCATTAGTAATACCTTTCTGGAGGATGACACCAATCCAGCTTATGATCCTAATACCTGGCCACCGGAAGGCATCAACGATTATGTGATTTCACAAGAACGAAGAGATCCGGCGAATCCTGCTTATCGGGGCTATTGGGACCCCCTTGGAGCAAAGGCTCCGTGGGTAGGTAATCCCTATTGGTTATTAAACAATCATACTAATGACGATGAACGCCATAACTACACCGGTTTTGTTTCGTTGAAGTATGATATCATAGAAGGGTTAAGTGCCATGGTGCGTGTGGGGCTCGATCAGTCTTCTGTATTCACTAATTACAAGTATAAAAGCAAAGGAAGCTCTTCGTATGAAGGACACTATAGTGAAAAAACTCAATTTCATTCAGACTTGAATGCCGATTTCCTGTTGTCATACAATAAGCAAATAACTGAGGCACTGTCTTTGGCTGCTAACTTCGGTGGGAATCATTATCAGTCTACCTATCGCAAAACAGATGTTACGGCCAGTCGTTTCATCATTCCCGATTTCTTTGCGTTTAATAATTTTAACGATATCAGTTATGGTAATCTGGAAAAAAGTGAAAAGGAAGTCAATTCATTCTATTTTGCCGGTCAGGTAGGGTATAAAAATGTGGCTTTTGTTGATTTCACCGGTCGTAACGATTGGTCGTCAACTTTACCTGCTGATAATAGATCCTTCTTTTACCCTTCTATAGCGGGTAGTTTTGTGTTTTCCGATGCCTTTGACATTAAAAATGAAATTTTTAGTTTTGGTAAAGTAAGAGCATCCTGGGCGCAGGTAGGTAATGGTACGGATCCGTATCGTCTTGTTCCCGGTATTGATACCGGTCGATTTGGTAGCTTGCTAACCATTGGACTGGATGGAACCATACCATTGAGTAACTTAAAACCGGAAATTACCACCTCGGTTGAAGTGGGTACCGATTTAAGATTCTTTAGTAATCGATTAGGCCTTGATTTTACATGGTATAAATCTAATACCGTTAATCAGATTGTACCGGTTGGTGTTTCTCCTTCCACTGGTTTTGCCAAGCGAATTGTGAATGCCGGTGATATTGAAAATCGGGGTATCGAGCTGTTGTTAAGTATAACACCTATTGAGCGAAGTAATTTCACATGGGATGCTTCTATTAATTTTACCAAGAATACGTCAGAAGTAAAAGAGGTATTGAGTGATGAAGATGTTAATTTTGTGAACATAGGAAGCGTTAACCTTTCAGGTGGTAATGGCATTGAGTTCAGAGCTGAAAAAGGACAACCCTATGGAGTGATTTATGGGCGTAAATTCAAGAGAAATTCTGAAGGGCTTGTTGTAGTAGATGCCAAAGGTATTCCATTGGCTACTGATCAGGTTTTTATTGGTGATGCCAACCCGGATTGGATGGCTGGTGTCAGAAACTCATTCCGATATAAGGGTTTTACTTTGGATTGTTTGATTGATATACGCAAAGGTGGAATTATTATAAATAACACGGCGCGTACAATGGCCAGGGCAGGTACTCATCAGTCATCTATCGCAGGTCGTGAGGATTTCTATAATTCACCAGAATTCTTAGCATTAACATCAGGTTCAGCGCGTTCTTCTTTACCCGGTAGTATGCATGGAGGTATTAATACCTGGATTAATAATAATGCGGTGGTGCAGGATGATAACCTTCCTAAAGATGCTAATGGAAATCAAATTGGAGGAGATATTAATGGATATTATGCTAATCCAAGAATCTATCATGAAAAAGTGTTTAAGAGTGGTATCGTAGAACCGTTTGTGGAAGATGCCAGTTATGTGAAGCTGCGGGAGTTATCATTATCATACAGTATTCCTAAGTCTGCTTTGAAGAAGCTGCCATTTAAAGGAGCTTCAATCGGATTTGTGGGTCGAAATCTATTCATTTTCCACCGTAATACAAAAGATTTTGATCCGGAGTCAAACGTGAGTAGTGGTAACGGACAGGGACTTGAAGGTAACTCATTGCCAGGCACGAGACGATATGGATTTAATATCAAATTAGAACTTTAAAATTACAGACGATGAAAAATACTGTTAAAAGAACCATCAGTGCTGTAGGACTGATACTATATATATTCCTTTTGTCGGGGTGTGATAAGGGGTTTGATGAGGTGAATACCAATCCCAACGTTCCAACAGCTGAAGCAATCCCTGTTGATAATTTGTTCCTGGGTATTCTCACCGATGTGGCTGATGAGACCAATGATGAAACCATGTTGATTATCTCCGATCTGTTTGGTTTTGCCTTCCCTTCAGGTGTGGCAGCCTATGAGGTTGGTACGGCTGATAAATGGGATGATTTGTATGTGGGGATAAAAAACATTAATGAGTTGTTGAAGATAACAGCTGAAGATGGTCGGGAACCTCATGCCATTAATCATTCTGTAGCGCGCATTTTACGCGTAATTTATTACCAGCGATTGGTTGATTTATTTGGTGCCATACCATATACAGAAGGTGGGCAAGGGCTTCTATATCCACAACCAAAGTACGATAGTGCTGAAACCGTTTACAAAGCAATGGTTGAAGAGTTATCGATTGCTTACAATACTATTAAAGATAATACTGGTGGTGCGTTTTCTCCCGGTGTAGACTTAGTTTATGGAAGTGATGCCAGACAATGGGCTAAATTTGCGAATAGTTTAAAGTTTCGCTTGGGGATGCGCATGCGCTTTGTGGATGAGGCTTTAGCAAAGAAAATCATTGCAGAGTGTTTAGGTGCTGACCTGATGTCTTCCAATGCGGATTCCTGGGCTTTTGTTTATACAGGAACAGAGGGAAGTAATAGTAATGACTTATTTAGTACTAACCGCCCCAACCGTTTTGTCAGTGAGTTATTAATGAGTCAAATGAGAGAGTGTGTTGATCCACGGATCGCCGCGTATGGTGATCCGGCCGGTGTGAAGGGTGATTTCTACCAGGGACAGGTCAATGGTTTGAATATGAATTTTGATGATGGTGCTCAGTCTACCTACTCTGTTCAAATATGGTCGAACAGAAGCTTCCCGGCTTACCTGATGACCTATGCTGAGTTATGTTTTCTGAAGGCCGAAGCGGCATTAATCAATGATGGTGATGCTAATGTAGAGTACCAGAAGGGTATACGTGCCAGTATGGAACAATGGGGTGTTAGTAGTGCGTCTACTGAAGCGTATATGGCTACAGATGAAGCCAAGTTGGTTAAAGTAGAGGGGGAATCCATTCAGCAACAGGAGGAGCGACACCTGAAGAAAATTGCTTACCAGAAATGGATTGCTCTATATACCAATGGACATGAAGCTTATGCGGAGATGCGCCGAACAGGATACCCTCACATTGAGCAACGTGTGGAAGAAAAAGATATCCAAAGAATAGATCCTCAAGGAAATCTTGTAACTGTTACCGTTGGTTATCGCCTGGGTATTACGGAGGGTGTGTTTCCGCGCCGTGTGGAATACCCAAATAGCGAGCGTAACCTGAATCCTGATAATCTAAACGAAGTTATTGAAAAGTATGGTGATGGATTGCTGGATAAAATATGGTGGGATGTTGGACGTACACCTCAATAGAGTAGGATTATTGTATTTGAGATATTCCATCTAAACATAGTACAATTAAAATTCACAGTATGAATAAAATAAGATATATATCAATGATAATTCTCTCATTTCTGTTGTTCAACAGTTGTGAGGAGGATCCCTATTCGGTTATTGATCAGCAAAGAATACATCCTGAAGCTGAAATGCAATACCCGAACAATCCGGAAACTGGTTTGCCATATACAGCTGATGAACTGCTGGAGTTAGATTTTAATCCTTTAAAAGAAGGTTTTTATTATAAAGATCAACCAGTGGAATTAAAAGTCAGAACGACATCTAAACCATCATCTGTTTTCCTGATAATAGGTGAAGATACAGATGGTAATCGCGAAGAGCTGACAGAGATTTCGGGTGAGGCCGGTAACTATACTATTTCCTTGAATTCAACAGTTCAAGAGATCGGTGTAGAGCAAGGAAAAACATTAGGTATTGCCTTTGAAATACACTATGCGTCATCTAACACCCGTGGATTAGTGAAGGAACATGTCACCTATAAAATTAGCAGGTACATGGATCCAAGAGAATTTAATACGTATGAATTTTTTAAAGGACAAGTGAATACTTTCGCTACCACAGCTGACGGAATCAAGTTGGATCAAAGCAGTGATGATCTAAGTTTCAGGTATGACAATGATTTCACGGTTAGTATATGGTTGAATACTACAGCCAGTAATAGTGATCCATCTATAATATCAGATAAAGACTGGGGATATGGTGGAAATGCAGGTTTTATTTTTGCTTATATCGGTTATAATTGGAAGTTGAATCTGGGAGATGGAGCTGGTAATCGTGTTGACCTTAGCGGACCGGCTGTTAACGATGGTAAATGGCATTTATTAACGGCTACCTTCGATCGGGATGGCGATGTAGTGATTTATCAGGATATGGTAGAGATCGCACGGAAAGATATGTCGTCTTTCGGGAGTATGGATAGTGGTTTACCAATTTACATTGGTCAGGATGGAACCGGTAAATATAGCAAGCCTTATATGGGGAAAACCCGCGAGGTGTATTTCCACGATGTGGCTTTAACAAAATCCGAGATAGAGAAATTCTATCAGTAAATAGTATTAATTGTAAAAGATATAAAGATGAAACGTACAATATTATCATATTTCAAAATAGTAACATTCGGTTTATTGATATCAGGTTTAGCATTCTCAGCTTGTTCTGATGATGATGACGATAACAACGTAAAACCTGCTGGACCCGCTACCGTTACCGGGTATAATCCTGGTGTCGGAACAGAGGGAGCTGGTGTGATTATCTCCGGTACTAATTTTAGTGTTATTCCAACTGAGAATAAGGTTTTGTTTAATGGGGTAGAAGCAACTGTTCGTTCAGTGAGTTCGACTACTATTCTTACTTCAGTGCCTGTAGGTTCAACAACAGGTCCGGTATCGGTATCTGTGAACAACGCTGCGCCTGCAGAAGGGCCGGCATTTACTGTTTTACTGCCAACAATAACAGCGTTGGATCCGGTTGCTGGTGGTGTCGGTGAAACGGTAACTTTAACCGGTACTAACTTCAGTGCAACAAAGGAAGAGAACAAGTTGTGGTTTAATGGCGTCGAAGCTGTGGTTACAGCAGCTACATCTACCTCAATCACTACTTCTGTTCCTCAAGGGGCTACTACAGGTGTCGTTTCTGTTGCAGTTGATAATGGAACGAAAGTCACCGGATCTGAATTCACAGTAACAAACTTTGTGACGATTGATATTTCTATCTTAAATGAAGAAGATGATGTGGAAGAAGCTGAAACAGGTGGAGCCATGGAAATTGGCAGTAGTGACCTGGAGTTAGGCGAGATTGATGGTGATTTTGGGGCACAAACCATTGGAACCCGTTTTAGAAATGTCTCTATTCCTAAAGGAGCAAAGATTTTAAGTGCAAGTATCCAATTTTCGTGTGATGATACGGGTGCTGGTCCGGTGAATTTGCGTATTCATGGTGAAGATGTTGGTAACTCAGCTGTTTATACTGATGCTTTGTTTAATGTAACCAGCAGAGTAAAAACAACAACTAGTGTGCTATGGACGATACCGGAATGGGCTCAAAAAGGAGAACGATCTGATGCTCAGAAAACTATTGATCTGGCAGCTATTGTTCAGGAAATTGTTGACAGAGAAGATTGGGCAGCCAATAATAGCCTGAACTTCATCTTTACACAAGAAGGAGAGAATTCTTCAACAGGTGGTAATGGTCGAGAAGCTGAAACATATGGTGGTGATGGTGAAGAATCTGAGTCAGCTGCTTTAAAAATTGTTTACGAATTGTAATACGAATAATAAGTCTGATAAAGATTAAATACTAAGGAATAAAGTCTTTTAATCCTGTGATTATTTACCCCGGGCTTCGGCCCGAGGGTATTGGTTTTTATTCTAAATAGGACTTAAATTGTTGTAGTAGAGTGGTGAAAAGTAAAAAAAAGGATGTTGCAATTCAGTAAAAGAATGGGACGTATTAAATATTTTATCGGAATTGTGCAACTGTTATTGGTTAATTCAATAACAGCACAACAAACAGTTTTTCCGGGTGCTGACGAGAGTACCCCTTCCAGAGCGCAATATTTCTCCTGGATCAATAATACTAATGAGGGATCAACTGAAGAACACACCCTGATTAATCTTGCTTTTTTTGAGTGGTTGAAGCAGGAATATGGGATGCAGTTGGATATCTATGCTTTTGATGCTGGTGCGATTGACGGAGCTAAGTTTTACGGAAGTACCGAAAGTGATCGTTTTAAAAATCAGTTTCCCAATGGATTTGATCCCATTTATAAGAAAGCAAAGGAGCAAGGAATTCGATTAGGTGTATGGGGAGGGCCAGATGGCTTTGGTGATACACCTGAGCAACAGCAACAACGAATTGAAGAAATGGTGGAGCTTTGCCGTAAATATGAATTTGAACTCTTCAAGTTTGACAAGGTGTGTGGACCACTACCTTTGGAAAAAGAAGATGCTTTTATCCAAATGATGCAGGAGTGCCGGAAATACAGTCCCGATCTGATTTTGTTAAATCATCGTTTAGGCTTAACGAAGGGATTACCCCATGCCACTACTTTTCTGTGGGAAGGCATCGAGACCTATAGCGATTGTCATATCTGGAATGAAACCACAGCGCCTCACCATCGTGCCGGGGCTTTAACAAGAGGTTTCCCTCCGGGCTTCAGTCGTCTAACGGAAGATCATGGCGTTTGTATCTCCTCTTGCCTGGATGCATGGGATGATGAGTTGATTCTGCAGGCTTTTAATCGCAACCTGATTCTGGCACCCGAGATCTATGGAAATCCCTGGCTGCTCAATGATGAGGAATTTGCAAAATTGGCGCGTATCTTCAACTTGCACCGCCAATATCGTGACATCATGGTGAATGGGAAGATTTTGCCGGAAGATCAGTATGGCCTGTATGCCGTATCGCGAGGTGATAATCAAACACGCTTGATAACCTTACGGAATACCAGCTGGGAGACAAAGACCTTTAAAGTAGAGTTAAATGATGCCATCGGCTTGAAGGGTCAGGAGCAGCCATTAAATGTATTCAGGCATCATCCAGGCGAGGCGTATTTAGGAAGTTTTAAGTATGGTTCTACAGTTGATATTGAAGTACTGCCATTTAAAACGTGCCTGGTAAGAATATCTTCTGAAAATGAAACAGAACCTTATGTGAAAGGCTCAGACTATCAATTGGTGAAAAATATAAGTGGACAACCTGTTGTAATAGATTTGTTGGGAAATCCCGGAACAACGCAGAAAATTTCGCTTGATGGTCTTAGTGGGCAGTACACGTCAGCTACCATTGATGGGAAAAAGTACAATGCCCTGCTAAAGGGGAGATCTATTAATGTGAAATTTGAGGGTTCTAAAATAAATAGTGCTTGGCATCGTCAATTGGCAGTAGTCAAGCCTGCAGAAGTACCAGCTGATGCAATAGCACTTTATGAAGCGACTTGTTTTGCAGCCGATAATAATGCTTTGGAAGTACGTTCGTTAAAGCGTTCCGGTGAGACTGAAATTCCACAGGTAAAAGCAGCGCGCGATGCCTTTTTTAATCAGCAGCGTTTTATTGAGCGTGGTATTTGGGATAAGTACCTGTTTGATGGTGATGTTGAAACAAGCTTTTATGTCTGTCGCCGGCGCTATAAGGAGTTCAAGATCAATGGTGGCTGTCTCAGATTGGATTTAGGAGAACCCACTGAATTAAGTAAACTGACTTTAAAATACCCGGATGTATACGCGCTGCAACCTCTGGAGCCCGAAGAGGGTATTCATGTTTTCTTGTCTAATACTCTACAGGATTGGGAGATGTTTACTGGTTTTGTTGGTGAGGATATTAGTGTGGATTTACCGGAAGGAAAAAAGTATCGTTACATTAAATTCCCACGTTTCCCGGATCGAATAACGGAAGTTATTGGTTATAATGCATTAGGTGAGAAAGTAGATCGGACTAAGTGGAGAGCCTCCAATTTGTTTGCTGATTACAGTAAAATTGAGGCTAAAACGGCCTGGCGTGCTTCTTTTGAGCTGGATCAGATACAGGATGGTGCCTATATCTGTGTGGCCGTTAATGGCGAGCATGGTGTGGAAGGAGCCTATGCAGCATTAAAAATTGATGGGAAGTATGTGGGAGCGCCGGATCGTAGTATTTCATACCCTGCCAATACATTTGAGTCGGGTGTGTGCCATAAGGATGTCTTCACTGGAAATTTCACCTATTATTTCCCACTGGAAGAGTGGATGCTGAATAAAGAAATTGAAGCTGTAGTACTGGTGAATTCTGATGCCACCAAATTAAAACCAGAAGTGTGGCTGACAAATTATGCAATATCACATCAAACTAAAAAACTTGTTTTAATGAAATAGATTTTAATTACTCTGGATTTTTAAAGTTGTGAGGGTGTTCAAAAGCTTTAACATGGTATATGAATTGAAACGTTGGATGCCCTCATCCATTCATTATTTTTGTTGCAAAGAGAGCTTTTTTGTAAAAATAATATTTCAAACCACCTAAAAAGCAGTAAAAAAGGCTTAGTTATGCCTTTTTGCACTTTTGTTAATTGCTTGATTTTGTGTTTTTTTTGCTTTGTTTTGCACGGATGTGCAGGTGTGAAAAGTGGAGCTGCAGGGAATCGAACCCTGGTCCAGACAAGGAAGCTCAATGCTTTCTACATGTTTAGCTTTGACTTAATTTTCGAGTAACAGCTGGATCAAAGCCATTTAAAATATTCTTACCTGAGACGTGAAGAAAAATTCAAAAAGCTATATGTCTTAATGAATTATATGCAACATGGTCAGGACAGAAAGAATGATTTAACCGTGTTGATTGATAAAAAGAAAGTGTTGAATGAAGCTGAAAAACGAAATTACAACGGAGATATTTACAAGGCACTACTCAATATGAATTACAGGCTTAAAAATGGTTTTCAGTCAAATCAGGATTTGACACCGTTTATTATTGAATATGCTCGTTTTGTTAGTGCACCATACGGCAAACTACCTGACTCATTGAAAAAGGACCGTTTCATGAGATTTGGACAGATAATCAATAAAAAACTTTCAAATGACAAGAAACTGGATATAGACAAGCTGTTTCGGGTTGAACAGCAAAGTCAACTCAACGGAAAAGTATATCGTGCGTTAGGTGAATTTAATAAGCTTTTAACCAATAAAGAATGTATTGGAGATGTTAATGATACGATTATCGCCCTTTCAAAAGGAAGTCAAATCTACACTACAGAAAAGCATGATTTGTATTATCAAAGTCAGTCAACACCAATTGCCGACACTGTCTCATCTCTTATAAAGGATCTTTCGTTAGGCAGTATCAAAGAAAGTAATTCAGGTTCAACTTATAGAGAGGAAGCTAGACCTAAGAAAAGAAAGAAAAACAATAACAGACCAAAACTGTAAATATATGGGAAATGCAAAATTAATCAGCCTTTTAAACCAAAAAGGGGGCGTCGGAAAAACGACATCTTCAGTCTCAATTTCTTCCGCTTTAAGCATGAAAGGGTACAAAGTCTTATTAGTGGATTTAGATGCTCAATGCAATGCCACAACGTCATTAGGTGTTTTGGAACCTGACACAACTGTATATTCCATCTTAAAAGGGCAGTCTAAACTCGATCTGCACCCTGTTACAGAAAACCTCTTTTTACTCCCCGCTTCAAATGATTTAGCAGCATTTGATCTGGAAATGTCTGCAGAGCCAGGTAAAGAGTATTTGCTTAAAGAGCTGTTGGAACCAATTGATAAGCATTTTGATTACATCATTATTGATTGTTCACCAACACTAGGACTCCTAACTCTTAATGCACTTACAGCCAGTAATTATTTCATTTGTCCTGTTCTTCCTCATCATTTGAGCATTGCCGGAATGAGTAAGCTAATGGAAGTAACTGATAAAGTACAACGACGACTAAATCCAAAATTAACGCTTGGAGGAATCATATTAAGCCAGTTTAACTCACGCAAAATCCTGCATCAGGATACAGCCAATGTTATAAAAGCACATTTTGGAGATAAACTCTTTAATAGTGTAATCCGCGAGAACATTAGTTTGGCCGAAGCCCCAAGTTCAGGCAAATCAATATTTGAATATGCTCCACAAGCAAATGGAGCTGTTGATTACATGCAACTTACCAAGGAAATACTTAAAAAACTATAGAATGGCAAAGAAGAATTTTACCGGAGGAATGGACTTACTTCTCCAGGGCTCAAAAAACAATATAGAGAACAATAAAAAAGCTGATAAAGAAAAAAGTCAATCTAAAACGACAAAAGCTACCTACTATTTTGACACAGACACCCTGCAAAAAATAAAAGCCATAGCCTATTACGAACGCAACACCATTGGTGAGATATTGAATGCTGCTCTAAAAGATTACATTCGCTCATATGAAACTCTTGAAAAGGCCTTGGATCAGTATAAGCTGAAATATCCGGATCATACATAGTTTATCTGTTAAGTTAGATATGGTTAGACCATACGAAATGGTTGTGCCAGATAAGCCATACAATCGCTACCATTAATGATGTATGGCTTCTTTTCTGATGACTATTTTCATTGGATCGTACTATATATTCGGTTATGCATTGGCCTAAGCGTTGACAGATTGAATATCTCTAAAAAAACATTTTTTTCCATATCTTTTATTGGGTTAAAATGAGTTTAGGATGGTACTGCAATACTATATGGTAGATGTTGAAGTTCTATAATAATAAAATGTTAATAGGATGATCATACACAATATGGGATTGATGATTATGAAAGGAGCTGCGAAGATAATCGTAAATGATACCTATGCTCAGTGCATAACACATTTTAGGCTAGATATATTGAAATGGTATGGTTACAAGGTGTTTGTGAAGTTAATGATTGTTTTAATATCAAAGCAAGTTTTACTCTTAACTCTCAATTCATTTTTTATGCCTGGTGCTATGCTGGTATTAGTGGTACGAATGGTAAGGCCGGTGCATCTGGCTGTTATGGCACTAATGGCAGAGATGGTATTGTATGTATTCAATGATAAGTGCTTCTTTTAAGTAACTCCGTGATCGTTACTTTTTACAAGAACTTTATCGCTTGTAAATGAATTTTCCATTGAATTGTAGAAGTTACTTTTCTGGTTTAGGATGGCCAAATTATAGTATTATAGACAATAAGTTCAGTAAATGTTTTGCAGATTAACAAAAAGAAACCAAAAGATCCCATTATTAAGATATAGGTGTTGGTTGCTAGTAATTTAGGGGGCGATTCAAACCTCATTTATCGACGATAAATAATTGTAAATATTGCCATATACACCATACAATCTGGTTAATACATATTGTATGGTTAAAAGTAATTTTAATTTATTTGTAGGCTAGATATATCAGTTGGTTGATAAGTAATGAATGTATTATCTTAATTTGTCTAGCTCTTGATTTGATGAACAAAATTGGTTTTTGGAAATCTATGGTTAACATTATTTTTAAGCTAAAAACTTTACACAAAATAAAAGTTAAACTTAAATGTGCGTAAATATTTTTGAATTTTATGAAACCTTTTTTCTTTGATTGCATATTAAAAACTAATAAGAGTAATAAGCTAAAACGTTAAAGCGTATTTAAAAAAAAGTGTATATTTGGCACAATAAATTAAAGTAAAATGGCAAAAGGTAGGGTTAAGCTGGTCGATATTGCTAAAGCACTGGATGTATCTGTTGGATTAGTATCTTGTGTTCTTTCTGGTAAAGCAAAGGAAAATAGGATTAGTAAAAACCTGGCTAAGAAAGTAATTGATAAAGCAAATGAGTTAGGTTACCAAGCTAATCAAATGGCAAGGGGATTGCGAACGGGTAAGAGTGGTATAATTGGATTGGTTGTAGCAGATATTGCAAACCCTTATTTTGGTAAGATGGCACGATTTATTGAGAATGAGGCTTCAAAGTTAGGATATCAAGTCATGTTTGGTAGCTCTGATGAGGATTCAAATAAACTTAATTCAATTGTTAATGTTTTTTTATCAAGGCAGGTTGATGGTCTTGTTATTGTTCCTGTAAATGGCAGCGAGGAGTTTCTAAAAAATCTAAAAAATCAATCTATCCCTTTTGTGTTCATTGATCGATACAGTGAAGGAGTTGATGCAGAAACTATATGTACTGATAATTTTGAAGGGGGATATCAATTAACTAACCTATTAATTTCCAAAGGGTGCAAGAAAGTAGCCGCATTTGTATATGATACTAATTTGACCAATAATTCAGAGCGCATTAAGGGCTATGAGTCATGTTTGAAAAATGCCGGAATATATGATGGAAATGAGGACTTAGTATATGAAGTTGGATTTAAACACATGGAGCAAAGATTGGAGTCATCCATAAAATTGGCCTTAAAAAATAAATGTGATGCCTTTTTCTTTGCAAATAATGCACTAGGCGTGCATAGCATTAAATATTTTAAAGATAATGGAGTGACAATTCCTAACGATATAAAGATTGTTAGTTTTGATAATCCAGAGGCATTTCAGATAGCTGAACCTTCAATAACATGTTATGAACAACCTATTGAGCAAATGAGTTCGAAAGCTATTAAGATACTATTTGATAAACTAGAAAATAGTTCTTTAGTACAAAATCGTACTTATTTACTGCCAGGTAATTTGATTGTGAGAAACTCTTGTTAAAAAAAAATTTATACTATAAGCTAAAACGATTAAGCAATGAAAAATATTTATTCCATTGGAATTGATTTTGGATCCAATGCGGTTAGAGTTCTAGTCCTAAATATAATGAGTGGAGAAGTGTTGGCGTCTTCATCTATGGGGTATAGTAGGGCTAATGAAGGAGTATACACATCTTCTAAAGATGTGGATATTGCTCGTCAAGATGTTGACGATTACATTGAATCCCTGATTAAAGCATTTGCTATATTAAAGGAGCATGTAAGTTTAAAAGGATTTAATTGGGGAAGTGTCGTTGGGATAGGTGTTGATGCAACCGGATCAACACCAATTCCAATTACTGAACAAATGATACCGTTAAGTAATATTCCTCAATTTAAAGATAACTTGAATGCTAAAGCTTGGATGTGGAAAGATCATACTTCAGAAGATGAGGCTCAGCAAATTACTCGTCTGGCAAAAGAGATTAGACCTAGTTATTTACAACGGTGCGGAGGTAAATATTCTTCAGAATGGTTTTGGGCTAAGGTTTTACATTGTGCAAATGTTGATCCGGAGGTGTATAATGCTGCATTTACATGGGTAGAATTCAGTGATTATATACCTGCATTACTAACTGGGACTTCACATGCAAAGCATATTAAAAGAAATAAATGTGCAGCAGGTCATAAAGCGTTGTTTAATGATATGTGGGGTGGTTATCCGGATAATGAGTTCTTAGCTCAATTGAATCCTGATTTGTTAAAAGTAAGGGAAAGCCTTCCGCAAAAGACTTATGCTATTGACCATGTTGCTGGTTATCTATCACCAGTATGGGCTGATAAGTTTGGATTGTGTGAAGGAATACCTGTTGCAATGGGGGCACTAGATGCACATGTAGGAGCAATTGGATCAGGTGTCAATAAAAATACATTAGTAAAAATTATCGGTACCTCTTCTTGCGATATTATAGTTGGGAATAATTCCGCTCAGGATATTCAAGGGGTATCCGGTGTGGCTGATGATAGCGTATTACCAGGGTATTTAGGCATTGAAGCTGGTCAAAGTGCTGTTGGAGATTTGTTTAAATGGTTTGTGGTGGAATTATTAGGGGAAGAGGAAAGTATGCATACTCAACTTGTATCTTCTGCAAATGGATTAAAACCGGGTGAATCAGGTCTTATGGCATTGGATTGGAATAATGGTAATAGAGATGTGTTGTCAGATTCTAATTTAAGAGGTTTAATAATTGGTCAATCTTTACATACCAAAGACTATGAGGTGTACAGAGCATTAATTGAGGCAACCGCATTTGGCGCTAAAAGAATAATAGACCAATTAGAAAAAGGAGGAGTTGCTATTGACAGAATTATATGTTGTGGAGGAATACCTCAGAAGAATAGTTTGCTTATGCAGATTTATGCAGATGTTTTAAATCGTCCTGTATTTATAGCAGAAAGTAATGAAACCGTTGCTGTGGGGGCAGCTATGAGTGGTGCATTGGCATATTCTGAAATTAGTAATAAGGATTTTTCTTTGGATGATTTGCAAAAGCTATGCTGCAAGGTTAGTGAGGTCAAATATGAGCCTATTGATTTAAATGTTCATTCATATGAGAAACTCTATGAAATTTATTTGCAGTTACATGATGCTTTTGGAACTATGGATGGTAATGTAAATCTATACGGTGTTATGAAGCAATTAATTCAAATTAAGAATAGTATATTTTAAAATATCAAGGAATGGCAAACAGATTAATAGGCGATTTACCTAAAATAGGGATACGCCCCGTAATAGACGGAAGAGAACGAGGTATTCGAGAATCACTGGAACCACAAGTAATGGCATTGGCCAAAGCAGCGGCTCTGTTTATTGAAGACAATGTGCGCATGGCCAGTGGCGAGAATGTGGAATGCGTGATTGCAGACACCTGTATCGGTGGAGTTGCGGAAGCAGCTATGTGTGCCGAGAAGTTCCGAAAAGAAGGAGTAGGGGTGTCGTTAACAGTTACACCTTGTTGGTGTTATGGAACTGAAGTTATGGATACCGATCCACTTATGCCAAAGGCTGTTTGGGGATTTAATGGAACAGAACGTCCTGGAGCAGTGTATCTAGCTGCTGCATTGGCCGGTTATACACAAAAAGGATTGCCAACCTTTGGTATTTATGGTCGTGATGTGCAGGATTCAGGTGATACTACTATCCTTGAAGATGTTCAGGAAAAAATTATTCGTTTCGTGAAAGCAGGTTTAGCCGTTGCTCAGATGAAAGGTAAATCCTATCTGTCGATTGGTTATTCTTCAATGGGAATTGCCGGATCAATGGTAGATAGCAATTTTTTTCAGGATTATCTTGGAATACGTACCGAATTTGTGGATTCAACGGAGGTATTGCGTCGTATTAATGAAGAGATTTACGATAAGTCCGAGTTTGAGAAGGCGATGGTCTGGACACGCGAGAATTGTAAAGAGGGAAAAGACTACAACAAACCCGAGAACCAAGCCGATGAAGCACGTAAAAATGAGGAGTGGGAAATCGTCGTGAAAATGACTCTGATCTGTCGCGATATGATGATCGGTAATCCGAAATTAGTTGAAATGGGTTATCGTGAAGAAGGTTTGGGACGAAATGCTATTGTAGGTGGTTTTCAAGGGCAGCGTCAGTGGACAGATTATCAGCCTAATGCAGACTTTACCGAAGCTATGCTAAATTCATCTTTCGATTGGAATGGTATTCGTCAGGCCTTCATTTTTGCCACTGAAAATGATAGTTTAAATGGCGTTTCCATGTTATTTGGACACCTACTGTCAAATACGGCACAGATCTTTTCGGATGTAAGAACATACTGGAGTCCTGATGCAGTAAAGCGTGTAACCGGGAAAGAATTGAGTGGAAAAGCTGAAAATGGAATTATCCACTTGATTAATTCTGGATCTACTACCCTCGATGCAACGGCTCAACAACAAAACGAAGAAGGTCAGCCAGCCATGAAACCTTACTGGGAAATTACTGAGGAGGAAGTAGAGAAATGCCTGGATAATACCTTGTGGCCTCAGGCTGTGCGCGAATATTTCCGTGGAGGCGGTTATTCATCACAATTTAAAACAGCAGGCGAGATGCCCGTGACCATGTCACGTGTGAACCTGGTAAAAGGTATTGGACCAGTATTGCAAATTGCAGAAGGATACACTGTAGAGCTACCAGATGAGGTTCACTCCGTACTGGATGAACGTACAAATCCAACCTGGCCAACAACTTGGTTTGTGCCCAATATTACCAGAGAGGGAGCATTTAAGGATGTTTACAGTGTAATGGCCAATTGGGGAGCTAATCATGGGGCAATTAGCTATGGGCACATAGGTGCTGACCTAATCACTTTAGCATCTATGTTACGAATACCTGTATGTATGCATAATGTTGAAAAAGAGAAGGTATTTCGACCAAGTGCATGGGCTTCTTTCGGAGAAGATAAAGAAGGTGCTGATTATAGGGCTTGTGAGAATTATGGCCCGTTATATGGAATTAAGTAATTACTAAAGACTGCTGTATTGTATATTCAGCAGTCTTATATCCTTTAAATCAAACAAATGAAAGTCTACGGTATAATTGTATTATCTTTTTTAACAAGTTTGTTTTTAGGCGGATGTAATCTCTGTACCAGACAAAATGAAAAGACAAAAACTATGAAAAAAGGCACCTTTGGCTATGATAAGCAGTTTCTGAATAAACACCTACAAACCATCGAGCTCAAAAATGGAGATGCCGCGTTGGTAATAGTTCCTGAATTTCAGGGACGGGTTATGACCTCAAGCTGTGAAGGTGATGAAGGATTCAGCTTTGGTTGGATCAACTATGACTTGATTTCGTCCCAGAAAAA
>JAEINY010000111.1 GCA_016342595.1 Marinilabiliaceae bacterium | reverse complement strand
CCCACATTTATGTGGGATGAAAATCATACCCGAGAAGAATGTCCTGTAAAAGTGTGGAGAATCATTCACCTATTAGATGACCTACCTAAATTTCTGTAGGATGAAATTCATGCTCGCGAAGAATGCCCTGTAAAAGTGTGGAGACTCATTCACCTATTGGATGACCTGCCTGAAATATTATAGCCCATCATGCATGTCATGATCCAGCTCCCTGAAAAAATTTAAACTACAGTCAATTTACCAGTTTAAGCTCTGAAATTTATCAGCCCCGTATTAACGAACCATGACGTCACCCCAAAATTATTTTAGACCTCGTTCACGTTAATGATTGGTTCCCTGAAAAATTACGGGAAACAAATCACCTAATGGATCACTAACTTAATTTCTGTGGAATTGAAAATCACACCCATGAAGAACACCCTGTAAAAAAAAATCGATGTTACTCTATCGTTACACGCGCCATCCGCCCCTTCGATCCGGCGGCAAATCCTTTCATCTGACCCGGTACACTGCTGATAGTGTAATAACCTTCA
The DNA here is from genome assembly GCA_016342595.1 of Marinilabiliaceae bacterium. Classification (GTDB taxonomy): domain Bacteria; phylum Bacteroidota; class Bacteroidia; order Bacteroidales; family Marinilabiliaceae; genus JAEINY01. The sequence continues at coordinate 19,013 of JAEINY010000111.1, read as the reverse complement.
CAATCTACCGGCGCCCAGTTCTGCCCCTTATCCAATGAATGATCACACCCGGTTTTCCCCATGGCCAGATAAAGGCTCCTGGCACTATTCCCGAAATATTGCACACAAGACCGGAATGCTCCCGGCATAGTCTGTGAAAGCTGCCAGGTGGTACCCCCATCCTTCGTCCAGGCAGCTAACTCTTTATTGGCCTCCGGATTATTCCAGGTGCCTCCCGACATCACACCATCCTTTGAATTGTTGAAGGCTACCGAATAGATGCCGCTATTTTGATTGCCATCAATGATGGGCGCATCCATGACTGACCAATTCTCGCCATGATCAATGGATTTAAAAACGCGCGCTACTTGTCCACCTGTGACAAACCAGGCTTCTCCCGAAGGAAGATATTCAATGCAGGTATTGGATGCTGCAAAATTAGCTTCTCCTTTTTCAATGGCTGGCAGATTTTCAATGCGGTTCCAGGTCAGACCCCCATCATTTGTTTTCACCACATAAAACCGGTCATCGATGGGATCACTCAAGGCCAATCCGTGCTGATCATCGGCAAACTTCATGGAGTTAAAGAACAAGCCTTCCTGATTTAGAACAAAGACCATCTCCCATGATTCACCACCATCGACCGTTAAATAAAAACGGGCTGGGTTTTGAATACCGACCACCATGGCTCTTTTAGCATCCCAGGCATGCAGGCTGCGAAACTCATTCTGCTCTTCGCCTTCAATCCGGCTGACTTTCCAGTTTTCGCCCCCATCGACCGATAACAAAACAGTGCCTTTTGACGCTGAGGCCCAAACTACATTTTCGTTGATCACCTGCAGGGCTCTTATTTCTGCATCTACACCTGTTTGGAGGGGTTGAAAAGTGATAAGCGGTAGTTTAGTATTTGAACAAGCAGATAATAGGATTAGCAAGATCAGACTTGGAAGAATGGATTTCGTTCGCATGTGTATAGGGTTTTAATGATCGCAATATAGACAAATGTGTAGCATCCGGACCTGAGATTTGACAGGGATATGAAATGTAGAGGACGCTGATTTTGATGATCATTATGATGATCGCCGATGAAAGAAATCAATAAAATCATAACAATCATGACGATCAGCGTCTAAACCTATAAGAAATGACTCTTCGTCACCTTGTAACTGGACAAAATCCCTTCCTGGTTGCGGCGCATGGAAGATAATTCAGATAACAACAGTCTGCGTGCGCCGCTCTTGCTTGACTTCTTTCCCGGGGCTCGTTTCACTTCACCCCGGGCTATTACCGGGTTGCTCCTTCAGAGCAAAAAATGAGCACTTCCTATATTGAGCTTCAGGGCTTCTACAACAGCTTCCAGTGAATCGGCTTCTATAGTAATCCGCAGAATTGGATTATTGGTTTTGCCCTTTAACACGGGGTAGTTGAATACTTTTGTAGTGATCCGATCATTTTTTTCTAATGGAGGCTGACAGGCATATAATCCACACATCATAAGGACCAATCCAACTGACATAATGTCTCTTCCTGAAATCATTGTCATCTCTATTCAATTAGCAGTTGCGTATTTAACTTCCGAATATAGTATTTTGCATTGGCTGAAAGGCCTATCTACCTTATATTTTGAACGCCGGTGATGATAAAAAACAAATTAATGCATACTTACCTAAGCGGGGAGGGTGACTTTTAGAAAGAGACTGGTACTAAAAAGACTCAGCGGATGACTAACCAATAATGGATTAGTCATCCGCTGAGCAAAGTGCCATCATGTGGTAATCATCGGATAAGTAGACTATTTTATAACGATTTCTTTGGCATCACTGGCCCGGTCTGTTTCAACCAAGCCTTGATACTTTTACTTAAGCGTGTTACCACCTCAGGCTGTTCACCTGCAATATTATGTAGATTCTTCGGATCGTTCACCTCATCGAACAACAAACTGGCATCAGCTCCCTGGATGAGTCGGTAGTGGCCATCCGTAGCCATCACATACCCATCTATCTCACCAAAGGCCACTTCACGTACACTTTCAACTTTACCTTTTAGTGCAGGCACCAGGCTGTGACTTGTTTTGCACCGATTCAACGCGCTCTCGGGCGCCTGGGCCACCTCCAGTGTGGTTTGAATCAAATCGATCAGTTCCACCGGAGCATCGATCACTTTATTGGTTTTAAACTTTTGCGGATAGGATACAATCAATGCCGGATTGGTAATCTGACGGTACAAGGTGCCTTTATGGTTACGCTGGTGATCACCCAACATCACTCCCTGATCGGAAAAGAACACAATAATAGTATTCTCCAATTGACCATTTTTCTTCAAGGCTTCTACCACTTTACCCACCTGCTTATCCATAAACGAAACGGCTGCACAATGCCCGGCTTGTTCTTTCTTCTGATAGTGCTCATTGGTATTGACCTTGGTTTTCTTCACTAAACCTTGTGGTGCCTCATAATCAGTCACAGTTGTACCCGGCATGTTCTCCTTTTTGAAGGGCTTATGATAGGCTTGTGCCACATCATAAGGTCCGTGCGGCACGGAATAGTTGAGCCATAAGAAGAAAGGTTCTTTCGCCTTATAATTATCCAGGAACTCCTCCGCATTTTTGGTAAAGAAACCATCCAGGTAAGCCTCCTCAGCCAGGGTAGATATTTCGGGGTATTCATTGACGAATTGATCCAGCCATCCCTTTTCTTTTAAATAGCTCAGGTACCAGTCCTTCTCAACATCTTGCCCCTTTTTAGCTTTGCGGGTTAATACCACGCGCCCTTCGGTAACCTGTGCAAAATCAAAGCCCATTTGCGCTTGCATGGCCTGGGTTTTACTCATCCCTTTTTTATAGGGACGAATGTGGCACTTGCCAATCCAGGCAGTGTAATAACCGGCTTGTTGCAAACCTTGCGGGAAGGTCCACACATCTTTGGGCAAGGCACTCATCTCACCGTTATTATAAAAACCCAGGTTGTGCGGATAAAGCCCCGTCATGAGTGAATTACGTGACGGGCCGCACATCATGCCCTGACACACGGCATTCTGAAAACGAACGCCCGATTCCGCCAGCTTGTCTACATGAGGCGTTTGAATCACCGTACTGCCAAAACAGCTCAGGTACTCATGGTTCAAATCATCTACTTCGATAAAGAGGATATTGGGCCGTTTATCTTTTTTACCGGCAGCTTGTAATCCTGTGGACTGTAAGACTAAAGCCAGAAAGAAAACAATCACATTATAGTTTTTCATGTTGTCTATTTATTTTTTGAATTTAACAAACATTGTCTGCTTACATCTCGATACTTCTATCTTGATACTTGTGTCCTGATACATGCATCTTAATACATTTATTTCTTCCTCACCTTTTGACTTATTACCCCCTGCTTGGTTTTAATGGTCAATACATATAAACCAGCTGAAACATGGGGTGTATGATGACTACTGGCAGATTTTACTTTTGATTGATAACACACTTGCCCGGATAAATCCGAAAGCACCACTTCTGATTCTTTTGCATCAATGGGCAGCTCTAAAGTAAATCGTTGATCAAAAGCACTGGGATACACCTTTACCTGCTTCATCCACTCCTGTTCCTCAATGCCAGTATTGCCATCATTAGCCACCTTAATCATCGCTACCGAAAATGGATGAATGGTCAAATGGCCATTTAACGCTTTTTCCTGGGTTTCAATTTCACTACCTTCAAACACGGGTGATTCATATGGCGAGACGGACCAATGTTGTGTGAGTTGTGGTAATCCACTATAGCTTAATAATCCACTGATGTCAATAGCTTCGTGGCCTTCATCACCAATGTTCAGGATAAACAGCGTCTCCTCTTCCTGATTCTTGAATTTATAGCCGTGCAACGCCACAATACTGCCGCTGGCCAAGGGGTTATTGGTAAATTGGATTTCTTGCAGGCGGATTTTACTTTGAGCCGCCTCTCCCAGAAGTCCAAGGGCCATTCCAATTGGACCAAGCTCCATATGTTCCTTATTAATCACATTGGGATTGTCGGTGATGTGGTGATAAAACAAGCGTTCTATATTATTGCCCAGATCCATCCATCCCAAAGTCATGGACACCGCTCTGAGGCCTGCGGTCCAGGATCCATCTGCGTTTTCTTTGGTAGCCCCGTATTCGGTCAGCCAAAGGGCCAGATCAGCGGGCACCATCGCATAATCAGATGCATGCTCTTGCGGGTATTGAAAGCCTTCTGCCATGGCTTTTTTAGCGCTTGCCACATCCACTACCAATGCTGGATCGCCGTATGCAGTATTGATGTAATGATGCTGAACGATCCCATGCACAAGTCCTGCAAATTCAGCATCCCTCTGTAAGGTATTAAAAACGGTATTGTTCCAGTTTTCCCGGCTGGTGGTTCCGCCTTTGGTGGTACAAAGCAGAATCTTCAAATCAGGATAGACTTCTTTTACTTTGTGACATACCTTTTGGGCGTGATTCATATAAAAAGCTGGATCGGCGGCATAAATGGCCGCATGCTCATTGTCGAAATAAAACTCATTCCCCAATTCAATGGCTTCTGGAAAGCGCCCCAATCGCTTAAACTCCGCCAAGGCAGCCAGGATATCTTCTATTTTAAGCAGCAAGGTCTCATCACTCTTCAACACGGCCTCTGAAGCATTTAAATCCACTCCAGAAGCTGGAGTAGGCCGGGCCATGTTCACCACGTAAATAATTTCTGATTCTACCGGAAGCCCTGCCACGAAGGAGGCCATAGAGAAGTTATATTTGGCCGTTTTGCCACATCCTTCGATAAAAGTACCGGTGCGCCAATCCCAGTAATTCGCTTGGGTACCCGCCGGGTAACGCACCATTCCCGGATGCATGGCATCCACTAGAGTGAGAAAAACGTCATCGTCCCAGGAAGGGCCTTCGGTGGATCGGCCGTTGATGCCAATTAATTGGTGGGAAATGGTTCGGGTTTCCGGCTGGAGAGATACCCCAACTTGTCCGCTGCCTTCAGCAAGCAAAACCAACAAAAAGACCAAACTAATCAAAGGCTTACGCATAGGTTATTCTATTATTTTTTTGATGGTCACAAATTCATAGTTCTGTTCCTTCCAGATAGGTATTAACATTTTTAGAGCTTCCAATGTATGCTGCCGTTCATGGCACAGAATTACACTCCCATCAGGAATTGATTTATTCAGATTCTCAATGATCACTTCATGAGAAAGGTGAGCCATAGCATCACGGGCATAGATATCTGCCTTCACAGTTGCCAGCTGATTATTTTTGATGACCGAATCGATGTATGCGTTTTGTTTGAGGAAAGGTGCCCGAAAGAAAACAGGTCTATAAGCTAATGAATCGATACAGAAGGATTGAAACGCTTCAATCTCACGTCTGACTGATGAACGATCTAATTCTGTTAATCGCTGATGTGACCAGCTATGGTTACCAATTTCATGCCCCTGCTCCAGAATTTGTTTACAAAGCCCGGTCTGTTCTACTGATTTCTGTCCGATTTGAAAGAACGTAACTTTCACATCATACTGTGCAAACAAGGCCAGAAACTGTTCTGTTAATACGCCACTTGGTCCATCATCCAGGGTGATGGCTACTCTTTGGTGTGAACTGGACTGACTCCACCCCAACAATGAGAAAATGAATGCAAAGAGAGAAATCAGGATCTGTTTCATTGCTGCTCTTTAAAGAATTGAATGGCTTTTTCTAACATCTCTTGCCTGATAGAGCTATATTCAGGATTCGTCGCCTGATTCGTCGTCTCTAATGGATCCAGTGTATAATCATACAACTCTTCGGCATCTATAAGCTCAGATCGGTATGGTTGATTAGACCGGTAATTATCCTTCAGCCAGATAATATAACGATACCGCTCATTACGGAAAGCATACCCCATCAACACCTTATTCCGGTGAAACTGACTCACCGCATGCGGTTTCAGCGAAGTAAGCTCTCCTGTTATTAGAGGTACCAAGCTAAGTCCATCAATATCATTTGGTGTTTCTACCCCTGCCAATTGGCATAACGTTGGAAATACATCCACAAATTCGGTAGGTGACGAAGATTGACCAATGTAGTTATCTCCTAAAGCCACCATTAAAGGAGAACGGGTGGCTTGCTCATAATTGGTGTGCTTGCACCACATATCATGATCACCCAAATGCCAGCCATGATCGCCCCACAACACGATCACCGTATTCTGACGCAAGCCTTTTTCATCCAGATAGGCAATCAGGTTCCCTATTTGCTGGTCGATGAAGGAGACACAGGCATAATAACCATGAATCAACTCCTTTTGTTTTTCTTCCGATATCGGTACTTTGAAATCTTTGGGCACATCATCGTACTGACTACGTACTTCCCATCCCGGTTGTGAGGCATATCCCGGAGCTCCAATTGGTTTTTCCCGGTATGAGGCCAATTGAATCTGATCTCGATCATACAAATCCCAATACTTCTTAGGTGCCACAAATGGGAGGTGAGGTTTATGAAAGCCCACAGCCAGGAAAAATGGTTGTTCATCTGTCGATAACTCATCCAGCAGCTGGATACTCTCGGCAACTACCCGACCATCCAATGTGACACTATCGGGCACATCAGCGCACTCTGTAGACACCCGTTTCGTCTCATGAATATAACCTCCGCCTGTCACGTTTGAACTTTTCATGGAGACGTATGGCTTGCTCCATGATAATGAATCGTGTTGGCTATCTACCGATCGCAAATCAAACACTTTACCAACCGCGGCTGTTTGGTAGCCTTTCTCTTTGAAGTACTGAGGCATGGTACGAATGTCAGGATTCATATCCCGGATCTGCGTTTTCAGATCCCATATTTGAGTATAATCGGGTCTTTTTCCGGTTAACAGACTGGCCCGGGTGGGTGCACACACGGCTTGCTGGCAATGATTATTCTTAAAAACGAATCCGGTCTGTGCCAAAAGATCCATATTTGGCGTTTTCACCTCCGGGCGATCGTAGCAGCCACCAATTGGTTTTAAATCATCAACAGCTATAAACAGCACATTTTTTTGTTGTGCCATGACATTATAACTAAGAGTGAGTCCTAAAGTCAGAAGTAGTGATTTACGTGAACTAAGCATGAGTTTACTCAAAATTTTCTTCTCTAAAAAGAGTTTCTGTATACCTTGCTGCTTCATGAGCCTCTAGCTTTTCTTTTTCTTATTAAATTTCTCATTAAACTCTGCCATGTATTTCTGTATGGTGGTCACATCATCTTTCGAGAATCGGCGATTAAGCATTGAATAAAAGGATTTGTTAGATTGGGTATAAACCACTTTCTTTTCTTTGTCAGTCAGATTCTCACCCTTTACTTTCGTTTGCTGAAATTTGATTTTGGTGACGAGGGCCGAATTTAAATGCGCGGACTGATCTTCATTCAACAACATTTTTTCGGTGATATAACTGGTCATCTTATGAGCCCGTTCGATGGCAAAATTGGCTTGGGATAAAATTATTTGCGGAAATAATAGAAGACTTATCAGTAAGCCCCAAAATTGAAGTTTGGTTAAAGTGTTCTTCATTGGTTATGATTTAAGGGTTTGATATTATCATATCCCGAACGGATGCAAAACAATGGGGATAAACCATCTTATACACGTAATTTCGTTATCCTGACCATCTATCCCGTATGTAAAAAAGACCAGTCAGGGTGCCAGGCACCCTGACCGGGTCAATGCTATTAAAAAAATGAACTATTTCTTCATGTAAGCCTTCACTTCTCCACGCCATTCATGAACTATTCTCAGGAGTTCAGCCTTCACGTCAGGCAACTCTTCCGACAAATCATGCATCTCCTCCAGATCCGTTTCCAGATCGTATAACTCCACGGTGTTGGTATCATAAAACTCGATGAGTTTATAACGTCCTTTCCGCACGGCAGTGCTATTGGAATCACCGGTCGCATGGGGACGATCCACCGGCGAGTGCCAGAAGATAGGTCGATCGGCATGCGGATTCGCTTGATTGGTCAAAGCCCATACAAAGCTCTCACCGTCTAAATGAGCTCCCGGTTTCAACGGTTGATGGGTCATCTCCAGTATGGTTGGAAAGAAATCGGTTCCCGTCACAATAGCATCTGAAACCGTACCGGCCTGCGTTACGCCTGGCCACTTCACAATCATTGGTTCCCGGACACCTCCTTCATATAAATGCCCTTTTCCGGCACGTAAGGGATAATTAGAAGTCGCTACCCGGCGCGGATTGAAACCACGGTTTGATAGCCCACCGTTATCAGAAAAGAAAATGATGATGGTATTGTCCAATTGCCCCAGCTTTTTTAAGCTTTGAGTAATGCGCCCCAGGCTCTCATCCATGCTATACACCATGGCCGCATACACCGGGTCGTCCTGGTGCATTTTAGTGGTTCCGGTTCCTTCAGGAAGGAAGGCTTCCCCTTGGTATTTCATGGTTTTTAGCTTCTCTCTAAACTTTTGAATGTGTTCTTCCTTGGCCTGAAGCGGTTCATGCACGGCATAATGTGACACATAGGCCAGGAAAGGTTGCCCGGGCTTTTGCCGATGATGTTGCTCTATAAAATGAACGGTTTCATCCGTGATGCGATCGGTCAGATATTCTCCTTCTTTACCCTCTTCCAGACCTTCAATAGGGGCCTTTTTTCCGGCTTGTTTACCTTCATTGTAAGGATAAAAATGAGAAATAGGCGAACCGGCATGTCCACCGGCAATGTTCACATCAAAACCAATGTGCTCTGGTAAGGTACCAGCTGTTGCCAGGTGCCATTTACCGGCAAAGAAAGTAGCATATCCCCCTTCTTTTAAAGCACTGGCGATAGTGGCCTCGTCTGCTTTTAGTTTACTCTCATCACCGGGACGTAGCTGCACATTTCCATGTGCCTTTAGTTTCCCTTCCCCCGGTCCAGGCATTTGAGCCCTGGCCGGATAACGACCGGTAATGAGTGAATAACGTGAAGGCGTACAACGCGGGTGTGTGGCATAGGCATTGGTAAACTTCACACCCTGACTGGCCAGTTGATCAATATTGGGCGTCTCATAAAATTGAGAGCCTTGATAGCCGGCATCCATCCAACCCATATCATCGACCAAAAAAAAGAGGACATTGGGGGATGTGTTCTCTTTGGGTGCAGGTGCGCTACACCCGAATAAAGTGGCACCGATGGCAAAGAGCAGTGATTTATTATAGATTTTGTATTTCATTGAAGATATATCTTAATTGAGATAAAAAGGAAACGCTCTGACTACTTCTAATACCGATTACCAATCAAATCCGATACCTATCGGATGATTGATAAAAATATCAATCTATGATTGTGTACCGGCATTTACCTTTGTAATAAGCAAAATGCTTTATCAATCATTTTGTTATACAATTGGTATAAAAGCCCGAAGCTAAATAACCTCCGGGCTCCTGATATTTTGACGCTTAGGGGATAACTTTTACAAACATGTTGTTCAAATTCAAAGTAACATCCCACTTGTGGCTTCAATTAATAATTAAACATTAATAATTAATTTAGTTCCTTAAAGCATTTATTTCACACTAATACTGATCCTTATGACGGTAATCACCATAGGGATGTTTGACTGTTCGTTTCAGTGGAATTTGCATGCCATACGTCTCTTCCAGCCAATCATACAATTCGGCAGCCAGTTTTCTGGCCACATCTGCATATTCAGGATTACCCATTAAATTGTACTTCTCATCCGGGTCATTAATAATATCATACAATTCGTTCTGATCCCAAATACCCTGGTAACGTATGTACTTGTACTTATCCGTACGCACCCCAAACACGGTGGGTGTCATGGGGAAATCATACTCCCAAAAGTACTCATAGTAAACGCGTGTCCGCCAATCGGTTTCATCACCTTTTAGCAACTGAATCATGGACTTACCAGGCATGTAATCCGGCTTCTCTAATCCGGCACATTCAAGAATAGTTGGCGCTACATCCACATTCTGTACCATACGGTCGATGTTCTTACCACCCTTAAAAATCTCCGGACAACGTACTAACATAGGGACTTTCACCGATTCCTCATAGAAATGACGCTTATCAATCAAGCCATGTTCTCCCCAGCTAAAACCATTGTCACCCATATAAATCACCATGGTTGATTCATCCAGGCCATTTTGTTTTAACCACTGCATCATCGAACCGATACTCTCATCAACCCCTAGCAACGTTTCACAATACTTTTGTAAATTCTCATCGAAAGTGCCATTCTGATCATGATACATGTAATCAACACCATGCCAGCTGTGTCGTTGCTGTTTCACCCATTCCGGCCATTTCAGGTCTTTATAGTCATCCCCAATGGTCTGCGAATAAGTGGCAGGTCGCTCAATGGTTTTACCATCATAAATGCCATCATGACGTTTAGCCGGTTTGAAAAGTGCATGAACAGCTTTATGCGACAGGTACATGAAAAAAGGTTTTTCCTCATCACGATTATCCAGCCACTCAATGGCATGCTCGGTCAATAGATCTGTGATATAAGTATCCTCGTTATACTGAAACCGTTTACCATTGATATTCAAATTAGGTGCAAAGTACTCACCTTGTCCCTTAAAGCTTTCCCAGTGGTCGAAACCGGGACGCGGATGATCATTTTCATCACCCATGTGCCACTTACCAAAGAAACTCGTCTGATAACCGGCTGCCTGCAGATATTGGGGGAAATAGGTGAGATTACCAGGATCGGGCGCCACATTATCCACAATGGTATGCACATGCGAATATTGGCCAGTCAGGATACTGGCACGGCTGGGTGAGCACAAAGAAGTGGTCACAAAGGCATTTTGCATGTAAGCACCTTCCTGAGCCAATTTATCCATCTGCGGTGTTTCCAACCAGGGTACCTTTCCGGTAAACCCCATGTAATCGTAACGGTGATCATCGGTCAGAATAAAGATCACATTTCGTTTTTTACTGTTTGCCAATTCCGGCAATTGAAGGTTGGATTGTTCTGCCTGATCGGCGAGAGGTATTGTACATCCTCCCATAATGCCTGCCACAGCAGCTATATAAGCAAGTTGTTTCTTCATGGAGTAATTACTTTATTTAATTTCAGTTGTTAAGTCCCAAATTTCATGTAATCCGGTAGCAGTAAAAGAGAGCTTGCAGGGATAATCACCTGTTGCTTCAATGGGGAATAGAAGGCTTACCGGCTTCTTTCCTTTAGAGGCTGGAATTTTCATCCCGATACGCTTTCCATTGACTGGTCCAAGATTCATTTTCATGTCGTGGCCCCGGTAGAAAAACGTCACTTTTAAAGTCTGACCGGCCTGAAGGGAGAGATTGTTTTTGTGCGCCAATTGCAGGTCCCAGGGTTTCTCGCCCAATTTATTAACCTGCATGGTGAGTCGATCGTTCCTCACCTCAAACAGAGCATCAGCCCCTTTACGCGAGATCACGTCCCAGTTATCGGCTAATTCAGGAAGAAAAGAAAGGTCCATCAATGCATCCTGACTTCCTTTTTGCTCTATAACGGTAGCGGCTTTCTTTTCCTGATTGGGATTTCCTCCCGAATATTTCAGCTCCTCATTTTGCCCGGCCACAAAATCCTTAAAAATAGTCATCAGCTGACTGCGGATTTTTGCATACTTCTTAGCTTCATAGAAATTAGTGGTTTCATCGGCATCTACCTGATAATCGTATAACTCGCCGGCCACTATTACATTCTCTGAAAATGGTTCATAGGTTTTATACCCATCTTTCATCCACAATGTTAAACGAAAGCGATCGTTACGAATGGAGTACCCCACTTTCTTACCCCTGCCGAACTGACTCACCGCACAAGGTTTAACCCATGCATCATTATCTTTTAAGGCGGGTACCAGACTCGTTCCCTGAAGGTGTGCCGGTATTTCTATCGCACTCAAATCACAGAGTGTAGGGAAAATATCAATAAACTCAGCCGGTAGTTTGTACTCGCCTGCTTCGAATCCCGGTGCGGAAATAATAAACGGAACCCGAGTCGCTTGTTCAAAATTGGAATGCTTGCACCACAGGTTATGATCACCCAGATGCCAGCCGTGATCACCCCACAATACCACGATGGTATTTTTATCCAATCCTTGTTCTTTCAATTGATCCATCAGTTTACCCACCTGAGCATCCACAAATGAGGTACTGGCACAATACCCATGAATCAATTCACGTTGCTTATCCGCTGGTAAAAGCAAAGTGTTGATATCCGTAAAAGAAGCCAAGGCTGGTATATCCGTATAGGACTGAAGTTCTCCTGAATTATGATACGCAATATTAACACCGTTTTTCACCGCTTTCTGATAGTCAGCCAATTTTACATCCTCCCGCTGATATAAATCCCAATATTTCTTAGGCGCTGCAAAAGGCAAATGTGGACGTTTAAAACCCACCGCTAAGAAGAATGGCTCTTTTTCCCGGGACAGATCCTTCATGTAACGTAATGCATTGTTACAAATCTGTCCATCAATATAGGCTTCATCTCTTACATCAGCACACTCAACGGATGGTTTATGCCGCTTTGACACATAACCATGTATGTTTTTCTCACCCTTGGCCCTGGCTTCAGCTTCCAGTTTGTGAACAATCGCTTTGCTCTCTTCTAAAGCATAATAGGATAAGGCTGGTTCACCATACTCCTTTGGGTATTCATATTTTGAACTCTCCGAATAAGGAATACTCCAGGAAGGCCCGTCATACTGCTTACCCACACAACGTGGGTCATAAATCTTACCGACGGCCACGGTTGTGTAGCCATTGGCTTTAAAATGTTGCGGTAAGGATAATATATCCGGATTCACATCGCGCATGCGTGTTTTCAGATCCCTCACGCCTGTATAATCGGGTCGCATACCCGTTAATAGACTGGCACGGGAGGGGCCACATACCGCTTGTTGACAATGCGCATTGGTAAATAACACACCACCATTTGCCAAATCATCCATGTGAGGGGTCTGCATGAAATCATGTCCATAAGCACCCATCATTGGCTTCAGGTCATCGATGGCGATAAACAGCACATTAGGTTTCTCTTGTGCCGTTCCTGCCAACGAAATAGTAGTCGTTAATCCAAGTATTATACTTTTTAGTTTTGAATTCATAGTTCTGATTATTTTGCAATCCTTCTCTACTAACAATCAATCCATTAAACAGATTGAAGGCCTGAAATATATTCTCCAATACCTACTGTGTCACCCCTTCAGGGTGATGATCGTGTTATTCGTAAAACCTTGGGGCGTTGCCCCAAGCTTTGTTGTCAAAGGCTTTCAGCCTTATTTTATAACACTCTCATGCCTCACAATCTTTATATTGAACTGCCACGATTCGTTAATCATTGACACATCTTCAGACTGAATAATTACTTCTCTTTAAACTCCCCGAAACTACCGGGAATCGTACTCACATACTTCATGAGTTCGGCCTTCATCTCCTCCACCATCTCTTTATAAGCCGGATCATTGATTAAATTATTGGTCTCTTTGGGATCCTCCTTCAAGTTATACAATTGATCGGCATCGGCATAATGCGGATATCTTTTCGTGGCCGGAAACTCAGCATCTCCTCCTCCGGGAATGATCTGCACATGACCGAAGGGTGCTTCCGGATCCAGGTTGTTTGGCCCTTTACCACGTATCTTCAGCTTTTTATTATAGGCTTCCAATATCTCTTTTCGCTCTTTCAAGGTTATATTCTCAATCCACTCCGGATAGCGTAGGGCCATGTATTTGAAATCACCTTTCCGGACGCCGCGTGCATAGCCAATTTCAAAATAAAGCGATTCACGTGCTTTTTCTTTTTTACCGGCTAATACAGGAGCGAAACTTCGACCATCCACTTCTGACCGATCCCTTTTTGCGCCCGCTAATTCCAATATAGTAGGCATAAAATCCACATTGGATACTAAAGTCTGGCATTCATGCCCTGCTTTAAAACCACCCTTTTGCCACACCACACTTGGGTTATGAGTAGCGCCCTGATAAACGGACCCTTTGGCAAACTGCCCATGATCATTAAAGAAAAAGATAATGGTATTATCAGCTATTCCTCTCTCCTCCAGTTTATTGATTAAAGCTCCTAAGGCATCATCCATCCACAAGAGATTCGCTTTTCGGTCATTGACAGGTTTTCCGGCTTCTTTCAAACGGGCTGGAATAGAAGATTGATGCGGCAATACTGTTGGTGCTTTATCCAACTTACCAATGGGTGTGATGGTGCGGTCGGCATCCCAGGCACGTTTGGCATCCTGTGGGCCATGCGGTAAGGTGGTAGCGAAATAAAGAAAGAAAGGCTCCTCATCCGTTTGGTCTAAAAACTTTAAAGCGGCTTCAGCTGACCAATCTAAATTATGAACGGCCAGTGCCCTGGGTCCGTTGAAATCAGGATTTTCATAAAAGATCCCTTCTGCAAAATCAAAACCACACTGCTGATAAGCTTCTACAGTGGCCTTGTAATTAGCCACCTGTTGTTTCATCACTTTGGAATCAGAAGCATCGGCTGTCAATGGCACATTCACCCAATCTTCCACTTCAATCACATGATTCTTACCCACAGCACCAGTGAAATAACCTGCTTCTTGTAGTAAACTTGCCATATTGGCTTCGCCCGGCATGATGTGGGTATTCCATTCCACCACGCGCTGCCCCTCATTTTTTTTGATTTGTTGCACGAAATGAGGATTCGTCGCCCGGCTGGCATATTTACCGGTCATCACATTAAAACGGCTGGGCGTACAAACCGTAGCACTCACGTGTTGCCCCATCATTATTGTGCCTTCATTGGCCAATTTATCCAGGTTGGGGGTCAAATTCTTCCCTTTGCTCTCGGGAAGGAAGTTGAACATATCACGGGTCATATCATCCGCTATGAAAAAGATGATATTGGGTCGCTCTTCTTTTTGTGCTTTCGCCTTACAGGCGTTAAAACCAATCAGAAGAAAAGCAATTATAACGAGTCTATAGAATGTTATTTTAATCATCACAAATTAATTAGAAGTTGTATAAATGGCATCCAAACCAAGTATTAAATAGGCTGCTGCGGCATTCCAGTTGATGGCAATTTCATTCGTCGCATAGCTACATTCCATATCCAGGTAAGACATGGCCGGAAAGGTGGATGGATACTTATCTTCCCCGCAATCCTGACGCGCCTGTTTGGTGGGACCACCCACCATCATCCCAGGTACCGGTGCATCAATACCATCTGCTACCGAGCGGCGATCATGAATATGAAGAGGTGATTGCGTTCCAAAACCCGTCATGAAACACATGTGCAAGGGATTGGCTCCTAAAATATAGCCCACACAGGCATCCGCTGCTTCCAGGTATTTGGTATCCTCAGTGATCATATAAGAATGCATCAATAATATCCCCTGGTTAGCCAGTTCACTGTTACTACCCCATGGAAATTTCTCAATGGAAATGCGATAAGCCGACTGTTCATAATTCTTCAGATACTGATCTGCTAAACGTACCAACTTCTTTTGAGCTGATTTAGTATTCAACTTGTTTTTATCAGATACAATGGAATACAGTCCTAAGGTGTTAACCATTCCCCACTGTGGCAGTGTGAATTTCTCTGCATCAATATCCACCTTTCCAAGGAATTTCTGATTTCTGGTGGTTAAATACAACTCTGTAGCAGCCCAAAACCACTCATCGCTTATATCACTGTCTTTGTACTCCCCTGTAGAAATATCTTTCGGTTGTTTATAAAGCACATCCGGATGCTGCTCACTCCATGCCCAGGCCGTTTGTGCAGCTGTCAAACAGGAATCAGCCAGACCCGGCACGGCCTTTGAATAGTTTTGCAATAAGCGTGAAGCTTTGGCCATAGTAGCGGCAAAGTCTAAGGTAGCCGCTGTGCTCTTCATCACCACATACCGTTCCAAGGGATCATTGTGTGGCATTTTCATGCCACAGAACCGCTTGGAGGTCAGTTTGTGATATACACCACCATCATGTGGATCTTGCATGGTCAACATCCAACGCAGGTTATAGAGTGTTTCATTCAACACATCCGGCAGTCCGTTACCTGATTCGGGTATATTCAACTCAATACCCGCCAGATGATCACCGTACTGCTCCACCAGGTGTAACAAGGAATACGTGCTGATGCCGGAATTCACAATGTATTTATTGTAATCCCCTGCATCGTACCAACCACCGGGTGATGAAATGACAGATCCTGCAGGGCGTTCAGCAGAAGCCGCTGAGGCATGAATGATAATTTCAGCATCGGGATGACCGGCTGGACGCGCATAAACGCCTCCGTGTTTTTCATCAATGGCCATCGATACACGGGCATGATAAAAAGACTGCACCACCTCTTTCCCAAGCTGACGATAAATCCCTTGATCGATCCCAAATGGAAGGGCTTCCTTTTGCCCTTTAAGCAGCAATGTATAGTTCCCTTCCACTTTCAATGCTGAAAATTCAGCATAACAGACCTCTGTTCCCGAGTGGGGCCATCTGCCAGATTGGCTGAGTGACCCCGAGAAAACAGTCGCTCCTTCTTTATTGATAATGTGATACGCCTGTCCTTCCCATTTCCCATCGAAGAATGCCCGTTTGACAGATTCCGGCCTGAAACCAACCTGGTTAATACCCTGAGCAAAAGCCACGATGGAAATGAAAAGGAGGAGTGCAGCAGAAACGACTGCTCTCCATGGTGTGTTTATCTTATAATGTTTTAATTTATTTATTGACATACGCCCTTATTATTTAATGTAAAAAGGTATCGACAACAGGTCTTCATCGCGTGATGAACCACCTACCATAGCTCTGAACTCACCGGCTTCGATGATGGGCTTCAGGTCTTTATCCAGAAACTGCAACATATCCGGCGTAATGGTGAAAGTCACCTGCTGCGTTTCGCCAGGGGCCAATGTCACCCGTCGGAACGCCTTTAACTCTTTCACCGGACGTGTAACGGAACTGTACTGATCCCGAATATACAGTTGCACCACTTCATCACCTGTCCGTTGACCTGTATTGGTGACTTCCACTTTTAAATGAATGGACTCCTTAGCTGAAATAGACTGTGATGATAACTGCAGGTTCTGATAATTATAATGGGTATAGCTCAAACCAAATCCGAAAGGATATAAAGGACCGGTTTTACCAGTCACATATTGATGGAAATAGTGGGATGGTTTATGGTTGTAGATCGACAATTGATGACCGGCACTACGGGGAATCGTAAGCGGTAACTTACCGGAAGGATTCACCTCGCCATATAATACCTGAGCTACTGCTTGTCCCCCGAAGCTACCAGGCTCCCAGGCTTCCACTAAAGCCGGTACATGTTCTGCGATCCATTCTGTTCCCAGTGGACGTCCGTTCACCAATACCACAATAGTAGGTGTCCCGCTATTATACACGGCTTCTACTAATTGCTGTTGCAATCCGGCCAGGCTGATGTCAGGCCGGGCTGAATTCTCGCCACAGGTCTTTTCGTCCCACTCCCAACGGAATGAATTTTCACCCACCACCACAATGGCTAAATCAGCCCGGGCCGCTTTTTTCTTAGCCTCTGCCACATGCTGTTGCGTCACATGACGTGGATTATAGCCTACATCCTGAAAATCAAACTGACATGCCGGATCAGCCGCTTGCAACCCTTCCAGAATGGTGGTGACATTTTCAGCGGGTTGTTGCCCGGTCCAGTCCCCATTAATGGTTTGGTTATGGGCATTGGGGCCCGTCACTAATATCTTTTTATACTTTCCTTTGGCTAACGGTAACAGGTTCTTTTCGTTCTTCAACAGCACAATGGATTTTTGGGCGGCGTCCAATGCCGTTTGCTGATGTTCGGCTTGAAATAATACCTTATCAGTCTTTTCTGCATCGGTATATGGATTCTCAAATAATCCCAGTTTGAACTTGGCTTCCAGCAAACGACGTACACTCTCGTTAATACGTTCTTCGGTCAATCGGCCCTCCTTCACCAATTCCTGCACCGGCTCCATATAATCGGGCCCATGCATGTGCATATCCATGCCGGCATCGATGGTTTGATAACAGGCCTCTTTTTGATTCTCGGCTACAAAATGACGCGTCGCCAGTCGTTCAATGTCCATCCAGTCACTCACGATGAAGCCATCAAACCCCAGTTCGCCACGCAATACATCCGTCATCATCCATTTATCGGCATGACAGGCAATACCGTTCAATTCATTGTGGGCGGTCATCACGGAAAAGACACCGGCATCCACAGCTGCCTGATAAGGCGGTAGGTATACTTCACGGATGGTACGTTCAGACAGATCGGTAGGTGCCCCATTTAAACCATTCACCGATTCGCTACCGGCAATCAAGTGCTTGGCACAGGCAATCACATTAAACGAATCGGGTGATGCAGAGGCTTGCAGTCCTTCAATCATGGCCACGCCCATCTCGGCTACCAGGTAAGGATCTTCACCAAAAGTCTCTCCCACACGGCCCCAACGGGCATCGCGTGCCACATCCACATTGGGTGTAAAGGTCCAGGTAGCACCGGTGGCCCGCATCTCTTTGGCCGTTTCCACTGACATTTTTTTCACCAGAGCGGTATCCCAGGTACTGGCCAATCCAATCGGTGTCGGATAGACGGTGGCTCCTTTCACCAGGGCCGTTCCATGAATGGCATCAATACCGATTAACAATGGTATTTTTAGGCGACTCTTCTGCGCCAGTGACTGCAAGTAATTGGCTTCCTTCACATCTACCACATGCAGAAATGAACCAATCAATCCTTGCTCCACTAAATTGGCCACATCGGTAGAATGTAAGCCCGGATAGAAACCATGCGCATCACTTTTCTCCATCTCTTCCTTGGATAAGTTTTGCTCGGCCTCTTTCATGTGCTGTAATCCCACATACTGACACATCTGGGCAATTTTCTCATCCAGTGTCATGCGGTTTAATAAATCCTCTACACGCCTATTGGTGGAGAGTGATGCATTTAAGTAGGGTAGCTGGTTCTTTTCTCCCGACTGGTGAGGAGACTGGCAGGCTGTAGTGACAACAGCTATCAATAATAGGATGTAAAAAAATGATTTAATCATGGCTAACAATTAAGTG
>JAEINY010000110.1 GCA_016342595.1 Marinilabiliaceae bacterium | reverse complement strand
TAAATTCGCTACGCTCAAACAGATTTTCTTTCTGTTCGCCTCCATTACACCGTTCTTAACGCTATCGCAATTAGGCGATTCACAACTTGGATGGCAGGTTACACTATCGAGCATAATACACAAAAATAAATAAATTCAGGTGTTAATTATATAGCAGTGCATTCCGGTTGAAGCGAAGCGAAACCACCTCAGTGATCTCAATACGAAATTGTTTTTGGTATTTGTATTTTCCTCTGTGCGGCTGCTATATAACTCTTTTTTATCCACAGATTAACACGGATTTCATCACTGGATTCGACATAATAACAAGACCGATGGTTATCTTTTGCGTTTTTAGAAACAACTTGTTGTTTTGCTCTGTGGCTCTCTGTGGCTTCTTCGTGTAACTCTGTGTTACCCTTTTCTCAGCGTTATCTCTGCTTTTGTTAGCATGTCAAGGCTTGAGGACTCTGTTTTACAATTAGTTTGTGTAAAATATACCCCTGGAATAATAAATACTGTAATATGCAAATCATTCCACTAGCTAGTTGGTGCTAGGTCAATGCGCAAAGGGGAATCAAACCGTTTACTTAACCGTAATGCCTACCTATTCAATAGACCACCTTGTCCCGACCCTCGGGACAGGGGTGTCCACCGGCTAGGTACCGCAGTATCCCTATAGTACGGACAAGGGTGGGCAGAGGCGGGAGGCTGTTTTTGATGGCCACGGCCTGCAAATGGAGCGCGGCTTTATTGAAAAATGCAGTTCCTTTCAGTTTGATGCTTAATTCACACTAATTGTGATGCTTGATTTGCCAATGCGAACCGTTTGCGATTTACGTGCCGCAGCATGTATTTCAAAATCATAGGTACCAACAGGTAAATCAGCGGGGGTGACCAGTGTGATTTTTTTCGGATAAATCTCCCGAAACTCGGTAATCTTGATGCGATCGGCTGTAGCCGTATTCACCAAAAAAACACCCTGATCACTTGCTTCCGGATTAAATTTCAGATGATCACCGTAAAGTTCAACAATGCTTCGCGGGGCAATGGAGCTATTCACTTCATTGCTGATCAGGTCGCGTATCTCTTTAATTTTAGGCGACAAATCCCGGGCATCTGTTTTCCGGAGCTCAATTTGTGAGGCCGCCTGCTTGAGTTGGTCCCCGGCAGCCAGTGATGCAACAATGGTGTGACGCTCGGGATCAAAGCGGTCATCTTCACCCAAAAAGACGCCTTGAATGGTGGGAGTCAAGGTAAATATGCCATCCCGATACCCAAAACCGTCGGTCAGGTTCAAAAGTATCTTTTTAAAGAAGGCATTTACCGCAGCATTGGTCTCCGTTTCTTTCAAAATGGTACCTTCTTGCGATACCACTTCATGCACGATTTCCTGCCGCGATTTATAAATGATCTTAGCTGGAATGGCCGAGAAATCATTTTCTTCGGCTGTTAATTTTAAATCAATCAGAATGTAATCCATAATGTTAGAAAATTAGGAGGTTACTTAATCTTATGAAATATTTTACTGAAAGGAACTGCCAAACTTCATTGATCTGCTATTTTTTGTGGTTCAGCCCTGTCAATGGCTGATGTTAGCAATGACAAACTCTATTCAAGTTAAGTAGAATACTTTTATTCTTCAAGCCAAAAAGTGGATGCTGCGTGTTAAAAGGTCGTTTTATTGCCTTCGTAAATCCTTATTATAGCCATTATATAAGCTGGTGGGGAAAAAAAAACAAGGGCATCCAACTGATGGATGCCCTTGTTTATAAGGTGTACGGCTACTTTTTTTTACCACAAGGGTTTTAATGGTGTTTTTTCTTTTCAGGCCCACGGATTTCTTGCTGTTCGCCGGGATTCATGACATCAAAAACAGTAATGCCCTCTTTTTTATAATGTTTTTGCATGCTGTTTAAGCGAAGGATGAAATTCTCATAGTTTTTGTTTTTATCTTGTGTCCATCCGGATTCCGCCACTGCTGACAAGCGTGGGAAAATCATAAATTGTAAGCGCTCCCGGGTATGCATCCGTTCTGTCCACGCATTGGCCTGCACGCCTAATACTTTATCCGTTAGGTAATACTCACCACCTGTCATGTCACTGTCCGGAAATTTGTAGATCATATCCAAGGGACAAAAGCCACCCCAGCGTCTGCCATCTGTATGTGATTCATGTTGCACAAAATCCAGGTACATAGGCCTCCGGGGGCATAGCACTACCTCAAAATCACTCTCAATAGCTTCTTTCAGTAACTGTTTTTTGTCGTGGCGCCACCACATTACCAGCGTGTTTTCCTTTGATAATCCGGCTCCAACTACTTCATCCCAGCCAATAACGGTTTTATTCAATGCAGCGATGGAGTCACTCATACGCTTCAGGAAATAATGCTCAACGGCTTTGATATCAACCAGGTTTTCTCGTTGCATGAGGCTTTTAACATCCGGATCGGCTGCCCATTTATCATTGCCAAAATGCACTTCGTCACCACCAATATGGATGTATTTGGATGGAAACAGATCAGCCACTTCACGTAAAATATGTGTTAAATAAGCATAGGTTCCTTCTTTACCAGGATGAAAGGTAAAATCAGGGTGGTTTGCATTACCCCCTCCGCTAAATTCGGGATAGGCACGATTGGCTGCTGTGGCATGGCCCGGCATATCAATCTCAGGGATCACCTCAATATGTCTGTCAGCTGCGTACTTTATAATCTCACGGATATCTTTTTGTGTGTAGTAACGGGCTTCAGCAGTGGGATTACTGAAATTACCTTTCCCGCCAACGGTGGTTAATTGGGGATATTTTTTTATCTCAATTCGCCAGCCCGGTTCATCCGTTAAGTGCCAGTGAAACTTATTCAGCTTTTGAAGGGCCATCATGTCCAGTAGTTGTTTGACCGTCTCTTTTCCAAAGAAATGACGCGATTCATCTAACATGAAACCGCGCCAGCCATATCGCGGAGCATCGTCAATACGCATTGCCGGGATCTCATTCACGTCATTGTATGTGGCATGTAAAATTAGTTGTTGTAAAGACTTTAGACCATAAAAGCAGCCAGGGGTGCCGGAAGCACTTATCTCCAGTTTTTCAGGTGAAATGATTAGTTGATATCCTTCTTCGTTGGCAATTGATGCGTCAAATCGCAGGTGTATTTCCTTTTTTTTACGCTGTGTAGCGCCTAGTAAATTATTTAGTACAGGTTCTTCCTGCTTCGCCAAATGTTTGAACTGACTGTACCTGGTCTTTATCACAAAAGAATTAGGCAGTGTATAGGTTGCCTCCTGAATGCTTATTTTTTGCGGTAAGGGAATGATGGGACAATTTTCTTGTGCCAGCGAAAGTGTTGTGCAAGTTATGGCCAAGGCGAAAAGGATTAAATATAGTTTTCTCTTCATGATGTGTAACTGATTATGTTCGTGATTTTAATGTGGGTTTATCAAAATTCCCTTGTGTCAATAGCATTGAAAACGCCTAAGAGGTGATTGTCAACCATTATTCGGCTTTATTCCTTCCTAACTTAGCTAAAAACTCTTTAGGGCTTTGATTGTACTGTTTTTTAAAACACCGGGTAAAATAGGAATGGGTGTTAAATCCTACTACATGAGCCACTTCATCAATGTTGTATTGACCTGTTTTTAATAAATCGATAGCTTTTTCCAATCGATAAACCCGGATATATTCCGAAGTTGAATAATTGGTGAGATTTTTAAGTTTACGATGTAACTGACTACGGCTAATTCCAATAATCTTGGTTAATTGTTCAATATCGAAAGAATCTGTGGTTAAGTTCTCTTCTATGATATCATTGAGTTTGTTAAGGAAATAATTATCGAGACCATTCATTTCTGGTGTCAGGCTGGCTGGTATATTTGAACCAAAATGTTGGCGCATTTTCTCCCGTTGTGTTAACAGGTTATTGATTTGCGATATCAGTAAATCGTCGCTAAAAGGTTTGGATATATAGGCATCAGCTCCCAGCTGCATCCCTGTAATTTGATTGTCGGTAGATGAGAGAGCAGTTAAAAGAATCACCGGCAGGTGAGAGGTGGCCAAATCACTTTTTACCCGGGTGCAAAACTCAAATCCATCCATCTCCGGCATCATCACATCTGATACAATGAGGTCAATGGCGGAGTTTTTTAAAACCTCCAGGGCAGCCTTCCCATTTTCAGCTGTTCTGGTGTTGTATACTGGTTTTAGCACAGCAGTAATGTAAGCCCTGAGGTCCGGATTGTCTTCAACAATCAATAACATGGTGTCTTGCTTTTGAGGTACGTCAGAGGAAGTTGACAGTTGTTCGTGACCAATCAGGGGTGGGGTATGCGATTCAAAATAGATATTCTGACCTTCTTGTTTGAGCGGTAGGTGGACTACAAAACAACTGCCCTGACCAGGTGTGCTAAATACATGAATTTGTCCTTTGTGCAGCAATGTGAAATCTCTGCACAGGGCTAAGCCGATGCCTGAACTGTTCTTCAGAGGTGTTTTCCCGTGTTCAAAACGGTTAAATATGCGTTCCAGGTCTTCGGGCTCAATGCCAGTTCCCTGGTCTTTTATCATAATGGAAATACCGGCATCGCTTGTCATTTCACCAAAACTCTTATGGTGCAGGTATTCCTGCGTATCGGGTTGTTTTTTACCCATATAAACCGACAGGTCAATTTGTTTATTTTTGGAGGTGTATTTAAAAGAATTGGAGAGCAGGTTAAAAATAATATAATCCAGTTTTTCCGGATCAAATTCCATGTCAACAGGCCTTTCCGGGTATTTTTGAATAAAATTGATCGATTTGGATTGGGCATCAAAGGTAAAATGATGACTTCGTTCCCTGATAAAACTGATAATATTGGCTGAGGTCAGATTTAATTGCTCTTTCCCTTTTTCGATCTTCCTTAAATCGATGATTTGGTTAATGAGCATTAATAATCGCTTTGAATTACGTTGAATGATGTCCAACATGCCCTTTTGTTCATCCGTTAAATTAGTGGCTTGATGAAGTCTTTGTGCCGGCCCGGTGATGAGCGAAAGGGGTGTTTTAAATTCATGCGATACATTGGTGAAGAAGCGTAACTTAAATTCATTCAGTTGTTCTTCCTGCTTGTGTTGAATCGTTTGTATCAATAAATCATTTTTCAGCTTTAAGCGGGCTTGCTTAATACGAATCAGAAAGAACACCGCGAAGGCGCCTGACAGCAAATACAGCGCATAGGCGGCACGGGTGGCATAAAACGGTTGGGCAATGGTAATGGTTAGCCGGGCTGGTTCAAGGCACCAAATGCCATCGTTATTACAACTTTTTACCTCAAAATTATAAGTACCCCAGGCTAAGTTGGCGAATAGTGCTGCCTGGTCCTGACCGGCATCTATCCACTCATCGTAGTAATTCACAAGGCGGTACTGAAATTTATTTTTTCCGGGAAGCAAGTAGTTGTCCGACGTAAATTCAAAACGCAGGGTGGTTTGATCGGGGGTGAGTTTTAGATGGTGCCGTTCTTTGTCTGTATTGGCCAAAAAAGAATAGTGGTCGGTAGTATTATTGATGGTTATGCGGCTGATAATAACTTTTGGTGGTCGGGTGTTAATTTTGATGTTCTTGGGGGATACTGTTGTAAAACCATTGGTGCCGCCAAAATAGAGTAAGCTGTCCCGGTCTGTAAAGATGGATTGAGGGTTAAACCAAAGGCCCTGGATGCCATCCGCGGTACTGTAACGCCTGAAGGTGTGAAATTCAGGTTTGTACTGAATTAATCCATTGTTAGAGGTAATCCAGATGTGGTGCTTATGATCTTCAATGATGCCGTAAACCGATTTGTTTTTCAACAGACCGTTGGCATTTATGTTGGTAAATACATCTTCTTTCGGGTTATAAATTACCAGACCGGCTTTGCTACCGATCCAGATCTGTCCATTGCTTGTTTCGGTTATCGTGTAGGTGAAAATATTCAGTCCGTTCTGAGCAGTCGTGTTCACTTGACCAGGTATTAGAGGAATACATTTTAAACCACTAACAGTACCCACCCATAAATTGGACCGGGCATCCACAATGAGTGATCTGATGTATGGATAGAGTGATGGCAAGCCGTCTGGAAACAGACTTTTTTGAAATGAAATACGTCGGGTTCGATGGTGGTAGAAGTTCAAGCCGGCGCCATGTGTGCCAATCCAAAGGCCTGAATCGACCGGAAAAAGGGAGTATACCTCGCGTGAAGCCACGTGTTGACCATCTTCGGACCCGGCAGGAAACTGGCGGTAACTATACTTATCCGGCGCTTTATACCAGAGGCCGTTATCTTTGGTGGCTACCCAATGTCCGCCGTAGTTGTCAAAACATTGATGTTTGATATTGAAAGACGTTTTTTCTTCATTCATGAACACAGGAGAAAAGGTGCCTTCTGTTTTATTAAACAAATTGATACCGCCTCTTTCTGTACCCACATATATCTTACCGCTCTTACTTTGTGCAAAACAGCTGACAATATTATTGCTGAGCGAAAGGGGGGCTTTTGAGTGAGAGTAATTGATAAACTGATTATTAGCCTTGTGGTAGTAACTAAGGCCACCAGCCCAGGTGCCAACCCATATTCCGTTTTGCCGGTCTTTATAAAAGGTGAAGGTTGAGGAGTGGGGAAGGCCTTCTTTTTTATTACTGTCCAACCAGGTCAGGGTGCCATTGGGAGACTCAATAAACAAGCCTTGGTAGGTGGCTATCCAGAGGTTACCATCCCTGTCTTTCATGACTTGCCGGATATCCCAATTGTCTTGTGGGGTTCCGATGGCTTGATTAAGGTCATACTTTTTTTGCAATTCACCTTGCAGGGAAAACTGATGAAGGCCCCCGGAAAGTGAGCCTATCCAAATATGATCACCGTCCCTGTATATGGCAGATACCCGGTGGCTTATCGAGGGTGGGAAGCGGAAGGCGTTCATAGAAGATGCCTCAAT
Source organism: Marinilabiliaceae bacterium (assembly GCA_016342595.1). Classification (GTDB taxonomy): domain Bacteria; phylum Bacteroidota; class Bacteroidia; order Bacteroidales; family Marinilabiliaceae; genus JAEINY01. Next base: position 12,697 of record JAEINY010000110.1, on the reverse strand, counting down.
GCGGTAGATATGGCCTTCAAGGGTGCCGGTCCAGATTTGATTTTGCGCATCACAGTATAATTCCCTCGGGCGATCAGAAGTACCAAGTTCAATACGTTGCAGATGACCCGAACTGGGGTTCAGTCGTCCAACGCCTTTATCATCGGCCAGCCAAATATAACCTGTCTTGTCGGCGATTAAGGCAAAGATGCGGGTTGGGATTACAGGACCGTCTTCATCAGTATAATTAAATTGACTAAATGTTTGTGTTTTTTCGTCCTGTATACAAATATGACTGTTTGTGGCGACCCATAAGTTACCCTGGAAATCCAGTGCCATCGAATGGATAAAGCCATTTATTAAACACTGATTTTTCTCGCTTTCATTACTAAAACGGTTTAAACTTTGGTTATTGTATTTGAGTAATCCATGGTTGGTGCCTATCCAGATGAAATCATGCCGATCCTGAATAATGGTATTCACCGATTCGGAAGATAAACCACCCGAAGGTGAAATCTGACGAAAGATAAAATCACTACCATTACTCTTGCTAGCCTGAACAAAAAAGAATAAAGAAATGACTAAAAAAACGGATCTCATGCGTTGCTTTTTTACAAACTTAGGCGTTTGTGGTAATAAACACTAATAGTTATGTTGTGTAAATGAGATGTTTGTATAAAATGGGAACGATTATGAAAGGATTTGCAACATATGTGAAAATTCTAGTGCTTGTCCGGAACTACTTTTATATACTGGAAAGAAGTAATGTGATTAATAAAATATACGAACAGTTATGAGATTAATTGAAAAGGTGATTCTTGTTTTTGGCATGGTAGGAATACTTACTGCATGTGGGCAGGACAAGAGCAGGGAAGTTTTCGTGAATGAGAATTTAGAATTCGCTTCATCGCAAATAGGCTTGCATTTGGAGGCCATTCAAAAAACAGGTAAAATACTAAATGCACGCACCATTCATGAAGATGGTTCCACCCGGTATATCGGCATGCATGACTGGACCAGTGGGTTCTTCCCAGGTATTATGTGGTACATGTATGAACATACAAACGATAGAAAATGGAAAGACTACGGAATACAATTAACGGAGTCGATTTCGGATATTCAGTATTTAACGTGGCACCACGATGTTGGTTTTATGATTGGTTGTAGCTTTGGAAATGCTTATCGCTTAACTGGTAATAAAACATATGAGAAAGTAATTGTTCAGGCTGCCAAGTCGCTAAGTACGCGTTTCAAACCAGGGGCAGGCATCACTCAATCCTGGAATACCACCAATGGCTGGATGTCAAAACGTGGTTGGGAGTGTCCGGTTATTATTGATAATATGATGAACCTGGAGTTATTCTTTGACGCCACCCGTATAAGTGGTGATTCTACTTTTTACGATATCGCCGTTCAACATGCCAATACCACCATGAAAAACCATTTTCGTGAAGATTTCAGCTCCTGGCATGTAGTAGATTATGATACCATAACCGGAGCTGTTCGTCAAAAGAATACAGCACAAGGTTATTCCGATGAATCAGCCTGGGCGCGTGGTCAGGCCTGGGGCTTGTATGGGTACACTGTGTGTTACCGTGAAACAAAGAATCCTGAGTATTTGGAGTTGGCCGAGAATATTGCCAATTTTATCTTTATGCACCCAAACTTACCGGAAGATTTAATTCCTTACTGGGATTATAATGCACCAAACATACCGAATGAATTGCGTGATGCATCAGCAGCAGCGATTACTGCTTCTGCTTTATACGAGTTGAGTGCTTATTCTGATAAAAAGGAAGAATATCTGGAAAAAGCTGATAAGATTATGGAGTCATTGGCATCTCCTGTTTACCGGGCGAAGCCAGGAGAGAACAATTTGTTTTTATTGAAACACTCAGTAGGGAGTATCCCACACGGTGCTGAAATTGATGTGCCTCTTAATTATGCTGATTACTACTTTTTAGAAGCTTTAAAGCGAATGAAGGAATTGGATATTTAGTTACGAATAGAGTATTTTACAATGATGAGTTACACAAGAAAATATGACGAGCTATCTTCTGAAAAAGTAGCACAAGGGGTGGAACGGCGAATAATTCACACAGATAACCTGATGATGGTGAATGTTGAATTTACCGATGGACCAAGTACTGAACCCGATCCCTTTCATTCACACCCGCATGAGCAGGTCGCTTACCTGGCGGAGGGAGAAGTTTATCTTTGGGCTGGCGAGGAAGAGAAAGTACACCTGAAAGCTGGTGATCATTTTGCCATTCCGTCCAATGTGCCGCATACGATCCAGCGTTTAACAGAATTGGTGCGAATAATTGATTGTTTCACTCCTATACGTCAGGATTTTTTGACGAAAAAATAGTAAGAACGTCTACAATATGATCAGAGTCTATAAGAAAAAGTCTTGGTTTCAGAGAGGCCTGAAATTAGCACTTGGTTTGGCCTTAATGGTTGGACAGGTAGCAGCCCGGTCTCAAAACGATTGGGAGAATCCTGCTGTGATAGGGAAGAATAAAGAACAAGCGCATGCCACACTTTATCCTTTTGATACCTTTGAGCAGGCAGTTAATGGCCATGCCGAAAATTCTCAATGGATAAAACTATTAAACGGCCATTGGAAATTCAATTGGGTGAAACATCCGGATGAACGCCCGGTGAACTTTTATCAGACAACGTTTGATGATTCCAACTGGAATACCATTCCGGTGCCTTCAAACTGGCAGTTGCACGGTTACGGCAAACCGATTTATACCAATGTGAAGTACCCGTTTAAAAATAATCCTCCTCACGTAATGTCCGAACCCGATAGTGCTTACACTTCTTTTGAAATGCGCAATCCGGTTGGATCTTATCGACATCATTTTACAATTGAAGAGGATTGGAATGGACGAGAAATATTCATGCATTTCAATGGGGTAAAAAGTGCTTTCTATCTTTGGATTAACGGTAAAAAGGTAGGTTACAGCCAGGGAAGTATGACACCGGCTGAATTTAATGTTACCGATTACGTGAAAAAGGGTGAAAATCTGATGGCTGTTGAGGTTTATCGGTGGAGTGATGGTTCCTATCTGGAAGATCAGGACTTTTTCCGTTTTAGCGGAATCTTCCGCGATGTATACTTGATGGCGACACCAAAACTTCACATCCGTGACTTTTTTGCCCGTAGTGAATTCGATGCCGATTATAAGAATGCCGAGATTAATGTAACCACATACATCCACAATTATGCCGATTCAGCTTATTTTCGCTCCCATTTGGAGTTGGATCTGGTGGATGCGAAAGGTAACTATTACAAACAGTCGCCTCTGACTGATCACTTGACAGTGATGATCTTCCCGGAAAATGAAAGTGTGGTGCATCTGAAGCATAAAGTTGTGAATCCCCGTAAATGGAGCGCTGAAGATCCGTATTTATATAAGGCAATTCTGACTTTAAAAGATGACGATGGAAATGTCATTGAGCGCGTTTCAACAGATTTTGGTTTTCGTGATGTGAAAGTAGTCGATGGTGAGTTATTGGTGAATGGTCAACCCATTTACATCAAGGGAGTGAATCGTCATGAACACGATCCGGTCACTGGCCGTGCTGTGTCGCACGAACGGATGCTGCAGGATGTGTTAATTATGAAGCAAAACAATATTAATACTGTTCGGTTAGCGCATTATCCCAATGATCCATACTTTTATGAACTGTGTAATAAATACGGTTTATATGTGATTGATGAAGCCAATATCGAATCGCATGAAATAGGATATGAGCCATCTAAAACACTGGCCAACAAATTGGAGTGGCGTGAGGCCCATGTGGATCGTATTCGTCGAATGGTAGAACGTGATAAAAACCATCCTTCGGTTATTATCTGGTCATTGGGTAACGAGGCCGGAGATGGTACCAGCTTTGAAGTGGCGCGTGATTACATTCGTCAGCGTGATCCGGGGCGTATGGTTCAATACGAGCGTGCCGGAACGCGCAGTTATACCGATATTATATGTCCGCAATATTCGCATCCAAAGGAGCTGGTCGATTATGCCACCGGTAAGAAAGGATCTGTTTATCCAGGTGCCTGGGATTGGGGGACATTTCACTATCAGGCTTCTCAGAATCGTACACAGCCCTGGATTTTCTCAGAATATGCCCATTGCATGGGTAACAGTCTTGGTAATTTCCAGGATTACTGGGATGTAATCGAAGGTCATAAATATTTGCAGGGTGGTTGTATCTGGGACTTTGTTGATCAGGGGCTTCAGGCAAAAGACGAGAACGGTAAAATATACTTTAAATATGGCGGTGATTATAAAGATTATCCCAATGATGGAAACTTCTGTTGTAATGGAATTGTTCGTCCTGACCGAACACCAAATCCTGCCTTGTACGAAGTGAAAAAAGTTTATCAGTATCAGAAGGTTGAAGCAGTTGATCTGTTGGATGGTGTAGTTGATTTGTTCAATAAGAACTTCTTTATCGGTACTGGTCATTTGTTATTTTCCTGGGAATTGACTGAAAACGGAGTATTGATTCAAAAAGGAGATTTGCCAAATTATGATGTGGCTCCCCGTCAAAAGATGCGTATTCGCATACCGTTTGAAAAGCCAGTGCTCAAGGCAGGTGCTGAATATCATTTGAAAGTAACCGCAACTTTACGTGAAGATGGTGTGTGGGCTAAAAAGAGTCATGTGACTGCATGGGATCAATATGCTATTCCTTTTGAAGTGCCTGCTGTTGAAGAAACTTCAGTGGATGGACTACCGGCATTGGAAGTGGCTACGAATGAGGCCTCCATAAAAGTGTTTAACAAAGTTTTTTCCATTGAAATTGACACTAAAAGTGGTAGGGTAGTATCTTATAAAAGGAGAAAGACAGAATTATTGACAGCTCCAATGAAAATAAACTTCTGGCGTGTTCCAACTGATAATGACCTGGGTAATAAAATGCCAAAACGTTTGGGTATCTGGAAGAACCCTTCAGTAGATGTTACTGATGTAAATGTAAATCAGTTGAATTCAGAGCAAGTAGAGGTTACAGTGAAAAGTAGGCTTGGCGTAGGAAGTAACAGTGAGATTATTAATACTTACACAATTGCAGGAGATGGTGCTCTGGATGTTCACACGTCACTAACACTGGAAGGTGATGATATTCCTGAAATGCCGCGCCTGGGGATGCAGATGAATATTAATGAAAGATACGATAACGTCAGCTTCTTTGGTCGTGGTCCCTGGGAAACCTATTGGGATCGTAAAACTTGTGGTGAAGTAGCTATTCACAAGGGAAAAATTGATGACTTCATCCATGACTATGTGCGTCCTCAGGAAAATGGTAACCATGCTGATGTACGTTGGGTTTCGTTGACTGATAACAAAAAGAAAGGAATTAGAATTGATGCGAAAGAGCTGATTCACTTCTCGGCCTGGCCATATACCATGGAAACACTGGAAGCAGCAACTCATCCTGTTTACCTTGAACGTGAAGGAAATATCACCCTCAATGTGGATTATAAACAAATGGGTGTTGGTGGTGATAATAGCTGGGGAGCCAAAACCCATGATAAGTATTGGCTTGATGGGAATCACTATGATTTCGGTTTCGTCATCCGATTTGAATAGGTATGGGCTGTAATTGAGGCAACAATGGATGAAGCATGTTAACTTATTTGGTTTTCCTGTTCAATTGGTGCAGCGTTGAACAATACTATTGCTTAGATGCCTTATATTTGTGTTAATTACAAAAGAATTAAAATGAAAAAAAGATCAATAGCATTAAGTGCAGCCATTGGTTGCGTAGCCATGATTGTTCCGGGGTGTCAAATTTCTGGAAAATCAGGCGCAGAAGCAGAAGTCAAACAGCCAAATATTGTGATCATTTATGCGGATGATTTAGGATATGGAGATGTAAGTGCCTATGGTGTTGGTGAATTGAATACACCCAATATGGATCGCATTGCCCATGAAGGTATTCGGTTCGAGAATGGGTATGCTACTTCAGCCACCTGCACACCAAGTCGTTTTTCATTGTTAACAGGTCAATACCCCTGGCGCAATGATCGGGCTCAGGTGTTACCCGGTGATGCACCTTTATTAATAGATCCGGCTCAGCCTACATTGCCAAAAATGTTACAAGCGGCAGGATATGAGACAGCTGTTGTTGGTAAGTGGCATTTAGGATTAGGTGCTGGCAATACAAATTGGAATCAACAGGTTCGTCCCAATGCCAATGATGTAGGTTTTGATTATACGTATATTATGGCAGCCACCAATGACCGGGTGCCCAATGTTTTTGTGGAGAATGGAAATGTGGTAGGCTTAGAATCCAATGATCCCTTAGAAGTGAGTTACCGGAAAAATTTTGAAGGTGAGCCCACCGGAAAAGCGAATCCGGAATTGTTAAAAATGATGTACAGCCATGGTCATGACATGAGTATCAATAACGGAATTTCCAGAATTGGTTATCAACGAGGTGGGAAATCTGCCCAATGGATTGATGAAAATATGGCAGATACATTTCTGGTTAGGGCGCAACAGTTTGTGAAAATAAAACGAGATAAGCCTTTCTTCTTATTTTACACCTTGCATCAACCACATGTACCTCGTGTACCGCATTCTCGGTTTGCGGGAACAACCGGTATGGGGCCGCGCGGTGATGTTATCGCTGAAGCTGATTGGTGTATCGGAGAGTTTTTAAAAACGCTGGAGGAAGAAGGTGTTTTAGAAAATACCCTGATCATCTTCTCAAGTGATAATGGTCCGGTATTAGATGACGGTTATGTAGATGATGCCGCTGAAAAAGTAGGGGACCACACCCCTGGTGGAATGTTAAGAGGCGGCAAATACAGTTTGTATGATGCCGGAACACGCATTCCGTTAATGGTGATGTGGAAAGGAAAAATTAAACCTGCCGTTTCAAAGGCCATCGTGAGTCAGGTTGATTTGTTTGCTTCCCTGGCTCAATTAGCCGGGCAGCCCTTACCTGAAAATGATAGTAAGAATTTAGTCGATGCATTTTTAGGGAAATCACAGAATGGTCGTGAAAGCGTAGTGATTGAAGGATTGGGGCATCGAACAGCTTTTCGGAAAGGGGATTGGGTTTTGATTCCGCCCTATAAGGGGTCTAAAATGGTTCCCTGGGGTGTGGATACGGAAACCGGGTTTGGTTACGATGTTCAGCTCTATAATATCAAAGAGGATGTGGGGCAGGCAAACGATTTAGCCAGTGAGAGGCCTGAAAAGGTAGATGAGTTAATGCAGGAGTATCAAGCTATATTGAATAAGCAGTAAAGCAAATAGTGATAAAGGAAAAGGGCTGTTAGTACAACAGCCCTTTTCTTTTATAATGGAAATCTTATATTTTTATTTTCGCTCTAAGAGAACCACATTTTCAACATGATGGGTATGTGGAAACATATCTACGGGTTGTATTTTTGTCACCTTATAGCGTACATCCATTAGTTGTATATCGCGCGCTTGAGTAGCAGAGTTACAGCTCACATAAACAATACGGTCAGGAGCGGCATTGAGAATGGTCTGAACCACATCGGCATGCATCCCTGCTCGCGGAGGATCAACAATCATGACGTGGGGATGACCGTGTGTGATCAGAAAATCATGATTTAACACATCTTTCATGTCACCGGCAAAAAAGCGGGTGTTATTGATGTGGTTATATTCTGAATTTTCTTTTGCATCTTCAATGGCTTCAGGAACATATTCAATACCAATTACTTTTTTTGCTTGTTTGGCCACAAAATTGGCAATGGTACCCGTACCCGTATAAAGGTCATACACCACTTCGTGCTCCTTAATGTTCGCAAATTCACGGGTCACTTTGTAGAGTTCGTAAGCTTGTTCTGAATTGGTTTGATAGAATGACTTGGGACCGATTTTAAATTTCAATCCCTCCATCTCTTCAACGATGTGGTCATTTCCTTTGAATGCGATAATATCCTGATCGGTGATGGTATCGTTCTTTTTAGAATTGATCACATACATCAGAGAGGTAATCTCCGGAAATTTCTCACTAAGATGGTTAAGCAAAGCTTCACGTGCTTCCACATCCTCATGAAATAAGGCCAGAATGATCATCACTTCACCGGTTGAAGTGGTTCTGATTATTAATGTGCGTAAGAAGCCTTCTTGTTTTCTTAAATCGAAAAAAGTTAATCCATGCTCTAAGGCATATCTTTTAATTTCAAGGCGAATGGCATTGGAGGGCTCTTTTTGAAGATGACACTTTTTGACATCTACAATTTTGTCGAACATGCCTGGAATGTGAAAACCTAAGGCATTTATGTCATTACTATCAATGTCTGCATGTAATTCATCTGCCGTTAACCACCGTTTATTGGAGAACGTAAATTCTAATTTGTTACGATAGAATTCAGTCTCTTTCGATCCCATAATGGGTTCATGTGGAGGAAGTTCTACTTTTCCAATGCGGCTGAGATTGTTAATAACCTCGCGTTCTTTGTACTTAAGTTGATGATCATAGGGCAAAGCTTGCCATTTACACCCCCCACACGTACCAAAGTGTTCGCATAAAGGTTCTTGTCTGATATCACTGTATTTGTGATAGCGAATCGGAAAACCTTCATAGTAGCTTTTTCTTTTCTTGGTCACTTGTATATCAACAATGTCGCCAGGTACAGCATGTTGAACAAATACAACCCGGTCTTCTACCCTGCAAATGGCTTTCCCTTCGGCTGCCACATCGGTAATCTCCACTTTTGTTAGAAGTGGTTTGCTTTTACGTGATCTTCCCACAGTTCCTTTGATTTTTCGGGCGCAAAATTACGTAAAATTATTCTAAAGTACTAGGGTGTTTTCTGATTCCGATAGAATGTATTCCATCTGTTTGTTAGTTTTCGCTTCGGTTAAAGGGACGTTTAGATATGCAAGAATTAAAATTGTTTTCGGATGCCAACCGATATTGCTTCGATACACGGACGTAGCTAATTCGGTATTGGTTCGGTCATTCTTCGGTTGTTGTTCGGCTTTATAGAACCGAACAACATCCGAAGAAGTATCGATAATGAACCGTTTAAGGGGCGACTCATTATCGGAAAACAACACTGTTCTGAAAGAATAGCTTTCCCGTTATTACGGTAATGTTACCGTTATTTTTATAAAGCCTATTCTGATGTAGCTTGCAATCATTGTTTTTTATTGATCTCAGTTTAAAGTTTAAAACATGAATAAAAGAGCATATAATGACCATGGGGCCCAATTTCATTTGTTAGTTAAATCTTTGATGGAGGGGAAACAGGGAGAGTATTTTTATGGAAGATTTATCTGAATGAAATTAAACGACATCTTTGGTTGAATTAGATTTTATTACTTTTGTCTCTGCAAAACGAACTATAAAAATCATAAAGCAGTATGGAAAGAAAAGTATTGACCTATAAGGAAATTGATAAGTCGATTTTGAAATCGTTACCTAATCCCACCGATAAGGCCTACGAGATAAAGATTAAGATTCCTGAATTTACTTTTTTAGGCGTTCAGAATCAACCGGATTTTGCGGATGTATACATCACTTTTTATCCTAAGAATAGAATCATTGAATTAAAAGCGTTGAAACTGTATGTGGGACACTTGAGAGATATTACCGTTTCTTATGAGCGACTAATCAATGTGTTTTTTGATCATTTAATGGATGTTTATGAACCTGAACGTGTTCGACTAACCATGGTTTGCAATCCCCGTGGAGGTATTAGCTCAAAACTGACGATCGATTCTGATTGGAAAGCACGCGGTGGCGAAGAAAAATTCGGAGATTGGAAAAATAACCTGGAAGATTCGTGGAGCGTGTTGATGTAAGAAGATTATGAGATATTATAAAAAGAAAGAACGGCTATCGAAATCGATAGCCGTTCTTCTTTTATTATTCTCCCTCGAAAGGGTTATTTTCAAACGGATTGGGTGGCTGCTGCTTACTCGCCGGTTGATTGGGGGGAGCAGACGGAGCTTCAAAAGGCGGTTCAGGTGGACCACTTTCACTTGCCATTACCAGACAAATAGACTGATCAATTCTGTGAGCTCTTATTTGAGGTTTAGTATATTGGCGTTTACTTGAATTCATTCGAAATGATTAGATTGACAAAATAACCTTTTTTTTATTATTTGAGCAAAAGTTTTTTTGTAATTGAGTTATTGCCATCAGTTAATTTGAAAATAAATATACCTTGCGCGTCCATAACGACCGATTCGTAAGTATTACTTTTTATAAATCCTTGTTTGATCGTTTTACCGTCCAGTGTAATAATCTCATATTTACGATTAGCAATATTTTGACCTTCAATTATAATCTCACGGTTTATTCCGTAGATCAATATTTCTTCTTCTTTTGTTATAATATCAATATCTGTGGATACATCATTTCGGACATGTAATACAAATCGATCTGTATTCAACTCTGATTTATCTGTTGAGAAGCTGTAGGTAGATTGCTCCGATAGGTTGATTGTTTTGTTTTTGTAAGTGTCTTCAAGATAAACACAAGATGTACCTGGAATATTGGATAGCTCAACTTTTTCAATTTGGTAATTACCTGCCGAAGGTGCTTTAAAACCTAAGTGTATTGAAACATCGCCTCCGCTCAGCTGAGTCCGGCTATTGATAGCAAGAGATTGAAATGGCTCTTTTGTGAAAAGTTGAAGATAATTATTATTTGAGCTGAATTTTTTTTCCGCATCATATTTATCTTGTGTGTTTTCTGCAATATCGGCAAATACAATAATGGTTTCATCTTTATAATTGCCATTAGAACCAGCTAACTTAATTCGTGGGTATGTATTATTGCTTTTTCCGGATTTAAGTAATGTTGTGGTATTGCTAATAAGAGCTGAGTTAGGAATGGTTAGAGAGCCATTTGTGTAAGCTCCTTCCAAAACTTTAACCCAGAAAGCATGATTAGATGGGATTTCTCCGGATGCTAAATTTATTCTTCCACCAAGTGGGCTAAAAGTACCGTAGATACGCTGGTCGTTGAGGTAAATCCAGATGGCATCAACTAAATTGACCTTCAAGCCTGCATCAATTTTGCTCCAGTCAACAGCAGCACTATAGGGATTGCCAACTAAATTCCATCCTAGTCCGGCGCCGGCTGTTCGAGTAACAGGAGTCAGATAGTTAGCATTAGAATTTAAGGGACCTGAGAAAACCAAACTGGTACTGCTTCGTAACGCATAACCTTGTCCTGCTGACATAGGGTCACTATCAATAGCCAAAACCCAGCTATCTGTTGAGTTGCTATATGAATACATGATACCGTCGCAACCTATATTTGCTTTAGTTGCAGAACCTACCGGTGAAGAAACGTAATAAGTATTCGTTGGAGAACTTACGGATTGATGGATGTAAACATTTGCCTGATCAACAGTAATGGAACCTTTGTTGATGAGAGAGGCATTTCCCACTGCTCCATCATTAGAGGAATTTAGAACTAAATCACCGGCAACTGTTAAATCACCAAATTCTTTAATTTCCAGGCTAGCACCAGCATCAATCAATATGTTTTGAACGTTTGTGGTTGTTGTGCTATTAATCTCAGGCATAAATCCTGCTATATGCGGAATGCGTACACTTACTCCTTGATTAAATATTCCGGTCCAGTTATTACTAGTGTTCCACTCCGATGATTTACTACCATTCCATACAACATAACCGTCAGTTGTGAATGATGTAGTTGAAGAACTAATTTGTTCATTGCCATTGTAGTCTTCTACAGCAGCTATCGTCACATCATACCCTGAATTATCGCTTAATGGGGAATCAGGGGATATTGTAACAATTGTCTTGGTTGCATCAATAGTAGCCGTGAATGCAACCGGAGTCGAATTGAGTAAAAAGGTAATCAGACCACCAATATTGGCATTGTCAAGGATGGTTTCGTTTAGCATTCGAACCGGCTCATCAAAAGTAATGACCACATTGGTCGCGATGGAAACAGCGCTGGAGCCATCAGCCGGATCAAATGAAGCGACCGGTGGATTGCGTTCAAGGGTGATGAACAAAACTTGTCTGACTTCGGAATCCACGGAACCCTGAGATGAAGTAGTCACTAGATAAATATAGTAGGCTGTTTCAGCCGTAAAACCTGAAATATCCAAATTTTCCCTGAAATCAACACCACCTGTCATTGCTCCCGGTGTTCCCGAATTAGTAATTAAAGCAGCAGCCCCTGTTTCATCCTGTCCGTTTTTTATTTGAGTGATAGACGGTGCAGTGGCACTTGCCGTAACCACGTAATTATAGGTTCCGTCTTTATCTGTTTGGCCCACAAAATCGATATTTGAAAGTGTTAGGTTTTCGGTAAATGGGTAACCGTCGGCCCAGATGGGGTCGAATACCAATGTCGTGAAAGAAACTTGTCCGACTTCGGAATCCAGGGAACCCTGAGTTGACGTAGTCACTAGATAAACATAATAGTCTGTGTCAGACGAAAAACCTGAGATATCCAAACTTTCCCTGAAGTCAAGACCACCGGTCATTGCTCCCGGTGTTCCCGAATTGGTGATCAAGGCAGCAGCCCCTGTTTCATCCTGACCGTTTTTAATTTGAGTGATGGAAGGAGCAGTGGCACTTGCTGTAACAACGTAATTATAAGTTCCTGTTTTATCTGTCTGGCCCACAAAATCGATATTTGTAAGCGTTAGGTTTTCGGTAAATGGATAGCCATTGGCCCAGATGGGTTCAGCGACTGTGGTAAAGCGCCAGTTGTT
>JAEINY010000109.1 GCA_016342595.1 Marinilabiliaceae bacterium | reverse complement strand
AACATGTTTTGGGATGGCTCCACCGTTACCTCGTTGGGTAATTCAGTTGTTTGTAAGGAAATGCTTATTCCCTTGAGTGCTTTAAACGATAGCGTATCATCAACATTTAACTCCGTTCCTGGGGACAAGTCACCGGTCATGCCAATGCCGTTGTCTTTTGCCAGGTTAAAGACACCTTGCATGTGGCCGTAATCTCTCACGGCCACATCAAACAAGGTTTCACCCGGTAGTATGTTGGTTGATTTAATCATTACTTTCGTTTTGAGCGTCGTTTCTTCGTTTGCTCTTGTTCGTTGCCCTCAACGGTAATATTCACATTGCCGTCCTTCTTAACCTTGCCATCCACCGAAACATTGATCTGGTTGCCGTTGTTCGCTTCTCGTTTGGCGAATTTGTATCCGCCAACCAACCCGATCGCTACTCCTATGAATAGGAAGGTTGTACACATAAAGATTTTACCTTTCGTTGTCATTGCTATACTTCCTTTATGTATCGTGAAATGGCATGCACTTTAGCCGGAGGGCGTTTTTTCATATACACCCCGTCTCCGGATCTGCTGCCACTCTTATTAGTATTGCCTTCGATGGTTATGAAATACCCGGACTTATCTGTCTTGATGTAAAAGCCAACATGACCCACCCTTTTTAACCTGGTGTAGTAGAATGTAACTACATCCCCCGTTTGGGCCTTTGTTCCTTTCCGTTTATAGCCTGATTTGGAATACCAGATAACATCTTTATCACTTGCAAAACTTGGCGACCATGCGGACTTTGGATTTGTAACACCCACATTTGACAGGTTCCAGGATACGAATGCCGCACACCACGGAGCCGGTTGATTAAAGCCAACATGTTTTAAATAGGTATCAATCATTGGTGAGCGATTGGGCGTAATCTCTCTGACATCCAATTGTTCGGTCAGATTTTGCAGTAGCTCATGTCTCACACTGTCCTGTGCCTTGGCGGTGATGGAACCGGCCAACACAAATACCAAAAAGATAACAGTCCCCAATATGTATTTCATGTTTCTGTCAAGCTCCGGAAACCTGCTATAAAAATCATCGCGCAGGAACTTAAATACGTTCGGGAAAATGACCCGGACGCCAACCCATGCCATGGCTAACACTACAATAAAGCGCACAATACTGTATGCCATTGTCTCAATCTCCGATACGAAGTCGAACAATGCACTGGTGGGGAAGTATCGCCCCAATACCCAGTTCAGGCAGAAAAAACCAGCCACCAGTAAGGCTATTGTTACCACCTCTTCTTTGAATGTTCTTAAAAATTTGTTCATGTTTACTCCTTTATAAATTATTTGTATTCAGCATCTACTTTAATCTTTCCATTCTCAATCTTAGGCAGACCAATAACAGTCATACCATCGTTTTCAAATTGCTTTTTTACTTGGGTAAGCAACCCGCTTATATCTTCAGTATTGATGTAGCTTTCCACATCCACACCAATAGTTGGGCTTTCCTTCCAATCTCCGGGAAGCGAGGTTAATAACAGTACCTGATTCTGTTGGTCTGAATCACCACAAACGAAATCCCCATTACTGGTTGCTAAATCATAATTTTCATCCAATAAGAAATCTTTCATTAGTGTTGAACTTTAGTATTAATAATCACATTTGGATCAGGATCAGGTAAGGTACCTGTCAGCCATGTCGCCAAATCGGCTTTTAGTTTGGCCCCTCCATCATTGGCAATCGGCACCCATGCTGTAATCTTGTTTTTAAGGCTGTTTAAATCATCTTTAATCCCCTTAATTTCATCAATAACTTTTTGCGAAATGGCTACCCCGCCGTTGTTACCATCATTGAGTACTATTTTCTCACCTGTAACATTACATTTGGTATTTCCAATCTCAAAATAGATGCGGTCAATCTTGCTATACTTCACAATCATAAAGCGTTCTTTAGATTGTCCTTCAGGTACACAGAATACATCAGATCCAACTGCCGGAACCATCCACAAACCTTCCTGTTTGTCATCCACTATACTCTTAAAATTGGCTGTGTATGGCAGGTCACCATGTCTAACTGTGGCTGTCAGGCTTTGCTCATCAACAGCCTCAACCTTTCCGGTAAAGCTGAACGACAACAAGTCGAGCACAAACTCTCTGAATGCTTCTCTTACCTCTTCGTCTCTCATAATCGGTTACCGGGAGTTACTACTTGTCGAAGTCCGCCTGATCCCCACATGTACTTCACTTTTTTAATGATGTACTTGCCGCCCATGGCATCTTCGTAATTATCATTTTTGTAATCAATCGCCCCGCCTGGTTCCGCAAATGGTATAAAGAACAAATCTATCTTTCCGGCCAATCCGTCAAACCAATGTTTGTCCAGGTATCCTTCAGCAATTTTCTGAAGGGTGTTTTTGTCGGTTACATTGTAGCGGTAAAAGGTCTTTTTACTTCCGCCCTCCAAACCTACAGTCACCTTAACCTCTGTGTTGTCGCGCTTTTTGCCAACCACAACCACCTGCATGGGATTCGTGTCTTTAAACTGGCTCTTCATGCCATTTTTAACCACGTTTCGCCCGTAGGTTACTTTGATGGTGTCTTTAATGTTGAGCATTCCCATTCCGGCAAACAGCTCACCACCATTAAAAGACACATGCAAATTCAGATTATCACGCACTTGTGCCAAGCAACCGGCAGCACTTCCGCTGTACTTGACTTCATCCACCATTAAGTCAGTGGTATTACCGGCAACTGTTAAGCCGGTACCGCTAACTATTTGCTTGCATAGGTCGGCCAGTTTAATATTCTTGGCATCGATTACTAAAGGCTTTTTGCGCAACAGGTAATACGCATCTTCAAAGGTTAAGCGGATACGTTCAGCCGGATCGATATTCTTTACAAAGCCGCTGAACACCTTATTCATTTCATGCTCTTTGTAACCTGCATTAATAGTAATGGTACTCCCTCTGTTTACCAGTGATGAAAACTCCAGATACTTGCGTTTGCCATTCTCACGGATAAACACTTTATGCGGAAAGGTGATATCTCCGGTTGATGATAGTTCATCCATGTCCTTGTTCACCGTGAAGCTTTGGCAGCCCCTGAACTTATGTTCGTCAATAATTATTTCAAATACAGGTGTCAGCATGTCATCCCATTAAGAGTTCAACCTCGAGGCCACCATCGCTGATGGCCTCAATCTCGTACATCTGTATTTTATTTAGCTTCTTTAAATCATGCAGCTTTATTTTCTTAATTACTACATACTCAAAGAGCCCGGCCACGATATCACTTTTGATTTCGAGCGCAATGTTTTGTAACCATAGTTCTTTAAGCCTGTTGAGCTGTAACCATGGGTAGTTGTTAGTCCCGATTAAGGGACCGTATATTTTGATTTTATAATCATCGAAATTGATAAACTCTTTAACCGTTCCAGGAACCTGGCCGCCGGGTATTGTTGTTTGAACAATCTTTTTACCACCCTCAACAGTCATTAATGGCTGAAAAGGGAAGTGCTCTCCGGATCTGGCATCGGCTCCGCCACACCCAAACTTTATCCCGTCCAATTGCAAAGGAGCAATCATGGTGCGCCCGTATATATCAGACTCGCTTCGAGTAAAACCGTAGTTATCCAACTCCGGGTAAGCTTTTTGCTGAACAAAATTGATGGGTTTACCAAGGATATCACCTTTTGCCTTTATCTGTTTAGCTTTGTACTTAACCAGGTCCCTTAGCCCTAATGGAAACGGCAAGCCCTTATAACTGGCAATACTGCTGTATATTTTTTCGATGTCGAATTCCGCCATTAGTCTGCTAATTGATTGGCATTATTAAATACCCTTACCATTTGGTTATTCACTAAATCGTATAGCTCCTCTATGCTCGATGAAATCTCATTGATTTTATCGGCCACATTGAAGTTTAAGTTATTCTCAATGTTCTCCAGGGTAACATTAACAATGCGTTGTTTTGAGCCTCCACTAACCACATTGTCACTGGTGGTTTCACCTTCAGCAACAACACCCCCGGATAAACCACTTTTTAAAGCCGGGTCATTGATGAAGGTTGATGCCTTATTAATCTGGGCCTGATTGTCTTTTATTATCTTCTTTAAATTATTGTAACTAATCCCTTTATCCAATCCAATTGCGGAAGACGACAGCTCCCGTTCCATAAACTTGTCGTAGGCGGCTTTTGCCTTTCCGCGTTCGCCGGCACTTAATCCTAAATCTTTTGATTGTGCTAATTTCTTTTTTGCCCACTCACCACCAACGGTGTTGCCAACTGCTACCTTTAAATCTAATATTTGATCCTGAGCAGTTTTTATTCTTTCTTTTGCGTTGGAAATGACTTGCGAATATTGCAATTGTGATAAATCTCCAGCCTTTAGTTTGTTAAAGTCGTCTAAGGTTTTTGGAAGTAAGGTGGCGTTTTCTTGCCGTTGCTGCTTCTTAAGTATGTTATCAAGGTTTAAGTCATCTACTTCTTCCTTAGTAGCTTTTGCCTTAATTGCAAACATGCCCAATGCTGCAGTTGCCAATGCAATGGCTCCTGCTATGGCTCCCCAGGGCGTCATCATCATAGAAACGCCTAACGCACGATTTGCCACAGCCGCGCTCTTGGTTGCTGCTATGAAAGCCCATTTTAAACCAATGCCAGCTTTATCGGCCAGGTTAGCTATCAACGATGCTTTGGTATAGGCAAACATACCCACACGTAAGAGCACGTAGGCTTTACCAAGCCCAATAATTAGCCGATGATTGTTCTTGATCCAGATAACGCCTTTATACAACAGGTTAACCGTTTTATTCAGGTATAAGCCTACCTCTCGGGTGTCCAAACTTCTGATAAAAATGGTGGCTTCCATAGTAGCTGCTCTTAAGGATGGTCCGACATGCTCAAACAGCTGAAGCCCGACTTCCTGAGTGGCACTTTGCAGGGTTTTAAAATCTCCTGCCAGGTTGTCCATTTTTATTTCAGCCATGCGATTGGCCGCACCGCTGGCATTATTCAGATCATCGGTGTATTGGCGTATACTATCACTACCGGCATTCAGTAATACCGTCCATTTATCCACAGCTTCTGATCCAAAGAGAGTGGCCGTAGCATTCAGCTGCTGTTGGGAAGTCAATGAGGCATACCTATCCTCCAATTGTTCGACCATCCCTGCCAAACCAACAAACTTGCCTTCAGAGTCAAACAACTTCAGGTTAAGCTCATTAATCTTAGCCTTCATCTCACTGGTTGGCTTAGTCAACCTTACCAATGATGTTCCCAGGGCACGAGTGGCCAACGAACCCTTATAACCACCACTGGCTAACAGCCCAATGGTTGCATTGGTTTCAGCCAGGCTGATCCCCATTGCCGCCGCCTTGGGGCCAATGTAATTCATGGCCTCTGCGGCTTCTGATATATTGGTATTAAATGAGGCCTGCAAGTGGGCCAGTTGGTCAACCACTACACCTGTTTCAGATGCTTTCATCCGATACTGGGTGAGTATGTTGGTGGCAATATCAGCCGATCGGGCTAACTCCAGGTTACCGGCAGATGCCAGGCTTAAGGTACCCGGTAAAGCCGAAACAATTTGGTTGGTATCAAAACCGGCCATAGCCAGAAAGCCCATCGCTTTCGAGCTACTTAATGCTGTGTGTTCTGTTGTTGCTCCTGCCTTGCGGGCTGATGCTTCCATCAGACTCATCTCAATAGCAGTGGCATTGGTGAGCGACTTTACCTCGCTCATGCTCTTTTCAAAATTGGCACCCAGTCCAACAATCCCGGATGCCAGAACACCGGTTGTCAGGGTGAGCCCAATGCCAGCTAACAGCCCCCTTGTTTTACCAAGGATGCTGTTACTGCGCTGGGCACTTTGAGAAAGAGAACTAAAAGAGCGTTTACTGGTGGCGCCAATTTTATTGAGGGAGGTGTCTGCTTTTTTGGCATTCCCGGCCAGCCCCGGTAATATGGTGTTACCGTTGGTGTCAATCTTAATCAGATATGTCATGCCGTCCGATAGCATCTTCAGCCTCCTTTTTTTCTCTTGTTCGTATATCCTCAAGTGTGGCGTATGTCTGAGCCCATTGCCAGTCGGTCAACTTCTCAGGCTCTGAACAAATGCCGTAGTATTTTAATTCTGCATTGATATAGGCTATGCTACCTCTTTCTATTCGGGCCTTCGCCTGTATTAGCAGAGACCCGAGAGCACGTTTTTTGCTTGTACCAGTTCATACAGTGAAAACTTGGCCACACTCATGTAAAGCTCAGTGTCTGAAAAAACATCTTCCAGGGTGATATCACCGCCCAGGTAACAGTCGGCCATCAGCTGATCCGCTTTGGCATAGATATCCACTTTGCCCTCTTCATCGGTGGACAGCTCTTCAGCTGCTTGTACCTGTTCGCGGGTTGGTAATGCAAAGAAGATGGATCCAACACTTTCCACATGTGCATGCTTCACCTTGCCTTTACCTTTCCATTCGGCTACTTTTTCTCTCCACTTTTCCGGTACCTCCAGGTTAGTGGCTGCAGCAGCTCTTATTTTTTCAATTAACTTTTGAAGCTGGCTAAAACTCAGCTTGGTGAAATCCATTGTTAGAATCTGGGATACTTTCATCTTTAAAATGATTTTAAACGCTTTTTAATTTCTCTTTTAACTCAACATATGGCGCACTAAACACAGTGCACTTAATCAGATTTGCTTTTCGTAAACCAGGGCTTTGAACGGCAGGCGTACTTTCATGTGAGTCGCACCCTGTGAGAAGGATTTTCCTTCCTCAGTGAACTTCACGCCAACAACCCGGTCTACAATGGTTTTTGCAATACGCATAGCAATGGGTTCATTGCTTTTGGGGATGTAGGAAAGTACAAAAGTGCACTCCACGTCCAGGGCTCCTGTGCCGCCCCGGCTTTTACCTTCTGTCACCAGTGCCTCATAGCCACTTTGTAACATTTCAATATGTCCGGAGACCGCCTTGTTACCTTCACCCAGATACTGGGCTTCATCACCGGCCGCATAGATCTCTTCAATCTCACGGCTCTCCTTAATTTCAATGTCGGTTAATTCGGTCATATAACGACCGTCAACCAATAACTTGAAATTCTTCCAGGCAAACTGTGCTGTTTTACTATTAAATCCCATTACTCAACTGCATTAGTCATTCCTATTTCAACCTGAATTGTCTCATGATAGCCTCTTGGCTGAACGGCCAGTGCTATTTTAGTCACCCCGTTGCCGGGTTGGTCCGCCGGGTCAACCAATGACTTAAAGCCACTAATCTCACCCGCCATATCCGCTTTCACACGGTCATCGATATTACCCTGCAGGCGCTTTTGCTCTATCATACCAATGCTGCCGTCCGGTTCCTTTTCGTAATCGGTGTTCACGAATGACAAGTACACATCGTAAGCAATACGGCATGCTTTATCAATGACAAAACCGTTAACAAAGCTGTGGTAATCATCGGTTCTTGATGTGGCTGTAGGGTCACCGGCAAAGAAATACCCTGCCCTTCCTGGGCGAACGATTGGAAGGATGTAACCTTTGTCGTAAATGGTGTTTTGTACATCAGTTATTTCCTTTGCTTTGGTTGTCCCATCGGTGAGGTAACACTCATTAAGTCCCATGTGGCCATCTTCGACTGCTCCGATCTTCCGTTGCACACTATTGGCTGCCATACAGCCCAGTGTGAAACCAATACGGGCTTCTTTATTGCCATTATCCCCTAACAGGCAAATGCCAACACGGTTCTCCGCCCGTTGCGTCAGGTCGTCCAATGAAGCCGCACCCTGATAATCCCTTCCTGGCAAAAGCCCACGGGTAAAAATGTAATTGAGTGCTAACGCATCGGTCAGCTCCTGGGCTTTGGTAGCTGCATCCAATACATCCTGATCAATACCTTTGGTCAAAACAGGTACATAATCATTCGGTTTGGCAATATTGGCACCCCAACGCTTAATGCGTCCGCCACTTTCCTGAAGTAGCTTCATAAGCATCGGATTAACCTTGTCGCAGGCAAAAGCCAATTGAGTGGTATCAGCTACAAGCATCACATGCAGCTCCTGACCCGAACCGGCCTTGTCGTAAAACTCCCTAATCTCCCTGTGAGCAAAAGACGTATCAACAACTGTTTTATCAATACCCGCATCCTCAGCTTGCTCTAATGAATAAATCACCTTTACCGTTCCGAGAGGCCAATCAGTCAAGGCAATGCCTGACAAAATTATTCCGGTGATTGAGTCATCTACAAAGTTTACCCCGCCAAGGTTGCCGTTTGATATATTTACACTTACTCCTGGTACTGGCATAATCTAGTCGTTTTATTGGTTATCAATACCAAGGAGATCATTTCTTACGGGTAACAGTACCTTGATCCTGTCATCCTTCGACTTGCCTTCCGGCTTTAATTCTAAAGCTTCCACCAGGTCGCCCAATAGTTCGTAATCGGCACTTTTATCCAGTTCCAGGCCCATGAGTGTTTCCTCAGCCTGTTCTTTGGTCATTTCTAAAGTGTCACCTTTTTTAAGCTCACGAGTAACGGTTTCGTACTTCTGTTTTGATGGCTTGGCGTAGTCTTTTGCCTGAGCTTCGCGGAAGAAACATACCCCATCAGGGAAGATGAATTGCTTATCACGTTTTGGATAAAGCTTAAAGTTGGCCTCCGCTATTTTTTTGATTTTTGACATCTTACTTTGTTTTTAATCCAGTCTAAAACCAGCTTGATAACATAACCTACTGTGGCACCAATGGCCGCGCTAATAGCTACATCCACGTACCTTTCAATGTTTAACTCTGCTATACTGTGAGCTCCTTTAACAACTGCGCCTATCACACCTCCGGTGGTTGGTGGCAACACAGTACTTATCTTATCAAGCATAGGTTTCATTTCTTAATCAATTAGATATAATTCTCCTCCCGGTGGTTCCGGGAAGAGTTAAAGAGGTCTTTAAGGGCGTGCATCATAAAGCACAATCTCTTCGCCAAAGGCTGTGTTGGTATCCGCTTTCATCTTCATTTTAAAGAAGTACTTCTCACCGGCATTGGTCAGCTTATCAATCTGAATGGTGTCATAATCATCCATAAAGGATACAGCACCCCAGAAGTTGGTAGTCAAATCAGTAGAAGCCACAGCCGCTACGATCACATCCTTTGGCCAGTCGGCCAGGGCAACAATAGGAATACCCTTGTACCTTTCCTCGTTGGTATCGGTGTGATTCTTACCCTTGTTTGGCTGCGCTGTCAAAGCATCATCGTACAGGTCGGAATCCTCAATACTCATGAAAATCTTCAAGCCTTTTTTCTTGCGAAGGGCTTTCGGGATCATGACACGAACAGCCTTTAACTTTGAGATAACGTTATCGACGGTAATAGCTACCGCTGTCGGCGCAACCGTTTTCAATACGTCCGCATCAGCAACAATGCGGGTCAGGATACCATTAAAGAACTGGTTAGCTCCGGCACCAAATTCACCGTTGATGAATTCGTGTCCCAGCTCAAAGTCAACCACCTTGGCCAGCTCAGCTAACAGCTGATTTTGTACATGGGGAGGCAACTCCGCAAACACCAAAGGTCCTTTAGGTTGATGCTTACGCCAAAACTTCTCGAAACTCTTTGGGTTAAAGGTCGTAAAGGCCATGAACTCCTCAGGCTTCAATAGTTTTTCATCAACATTAAAGTCACCTTTGCTATTGTTATCATCCGGTTGCTCAACTACTTTTTGGAGCATCTTACCCGCCTTGAGCCTCGGTATATAGAACTTATCCGTGACGTTGGGCTCCAGCCGGATGTGTCCGCCATCAACCAACTCATTGCCTGTGGTGGCTTTCACCAATAGCTGTTCCATCACTTCACCGGCATAGGCCGAATTAATGGTAATGGCCATTGGAAGCACACCTTTAGGCATGGGGATTAATGACAGAATGAAGAAGATACCCGCCACAATCATCGGGTGTACGGTAAAGGTATCAGTGCTCAGCCAGTTGGCCAGCAAAGAACCAAACACAAAAGACAGGATCAACGACCCCAATAATGCTAAAATTGCTTTCGTTCGTTTCATTTTACTTAGATTATTTACGTGCGTTAATTTCTTTCATGCGCTTGTCCCAGGCGCTTTCACCTTCTGAGAACTCACCGCCCGTGCCAGGCTTCTTTGCACCTTGCATACCGTCAAGGATGGCCTTTGTGGTGTCGTAGTCCTTTTCAGCCAATGATTGGTATTGCGGCTTTTGGTTTTCGGTGATCTTCTTATCAACCACTGCCTGATCAACCAGGTCAACACATTTTTGCTTCTCGGCCTCCGCCTCAGCATCCTGATAAGTTTTAAGCTTACCGGTCAGGTCTGTAACCGTATCGTTCAGCTCCTGATTGGTTGTTTCCAGTTGGGTAACTTTACCGGCATTGGCAATGACATTTCGAAGCGCCGTTTTCATAGCGTCATCCGATGAATCCTTAAGGCTCATTTCCTGGATTACAAATTCTTTCAAGTCCATATTCTTGGTATCTAATATTGGTAAAACATCACTCGGGTCCCCTTCATTCAGGTTAATCTCATCACCTGAAACATCATAAAGTTTACACGCATTCTTATTGGCAGGAATGTCAACAATAGATATCTCGCGAAGCATACAATGGGTGATGGTTGGCCGGGTCTGACCCTTTACAAGTACACTCTTATCCTCCGAAACAGTAATGATCCGTACACCGATACTGACAGTACTGATAATACCCTGCTCAACTTTGCTTTTAATCTTCTGGGCAAATTCATCCTTCTCATCAAACACGGCATCGGCCAACCATTTCTTTCCCTCTTTGCGCAGGTTCTCCCAACGACAGATAGGTAGCACTTCATCCTTAGTGCCTTTCCAGTTTCGGAAGTGATTCCACAAGCCGATCGGGTTTTTTAAGAAGTCGGTTGCATCGATACCATCACTTAAGATTCGAGTCCCGTAGCTGTTTATTGATTCATCCGTTATTACAAATGTAAATGCCATGTGTGCGTTACTTTTTCAATACTTCGCTTATGCGTGTTTCAAATTCGTTCAGTGCAAAAATCCAAGCATTTAGGGGATAAAAAAAACAATAGTCCAACCCTAAAACTCATTCGTCCAAGCCATGAAAAACGCCTTTATTCTACCCTTTGGTTTCAGCAATTTTGTGATAAATACCGATTGGTAACCATATTAATGTTTAAGTGCGCATGCTTCTTAAACCTTTATGGTTATCCATCGGCATTATACTTATTATAATAAGGAGAGTATAAAATGGCAGGACTGTCAAATAAGAAGAAACGTGAGTTGGGTGAACGCATGTTCATCGAGGAGGGCATGAATGGAAAAGCCATTGCTGAAGAGCTGGAAGTGTCAGAGGTGACAGTGAGCAACTGGCGCAAAGGGCGTGCCGGTGAAAAGGATTGGGATGAACGTCGCTCAGAAGTATTAAGCGCTCCACATAAGATTAAGGAAATACTACTTAATCAACTGAAGCTTGTGGCTGAAGGTGAGAAAGCCACCATTGATGCCGATGCTCTTGTTAAGATCAGTAAAGTTATTGAGACGGTATCTGCCAAAACATCGGTTCAGGTGGTCATTACCGTATTCAAGGAGTTTGATAACTGGATGGCGCAGCAGGAACCTCAGATGGCCGTTAAGTTCCTGGAGTTTCATAAGCTGTTTATTCACCATAAAGCCGGTATTGAGTCGTGAGTAAAAAACTGGAGACCATATTAAAGGACTATGAACAGCATTGTTTGCTCATTGAGCAATCTACCTCTATTGATATTGCCGAAACACCCGGCGATAAACGAAAGCGGGTAAGGAAATTGGAGGGTGATTATGCGTCATGGTTTGAATATTACTTTCCGGCTTATGCCAAAGTACCATGTGCCTGGTTTCACAAACGCATGGCCAAAATCATTGATGAGCATGATGTATTAGACTTGTTGGGCGAGATATACCGCTCAGGAGCTAAGTCTGTGCATTTGGATATGGGTATCCCGCTTTGGCTCTATATGCGCAAAAAGCTGCGCTTCATGTTACTGATTGGGCAAACAGACCCCAAATCAAAGAAGCTTCTATCAGATATCCAGGCACAGCTCAAGCATAACAAACGGCTTATCAATGACTATGGGCGACGGTTTAAATACGGCTCCTGGGCAGATGGTGACTTCACAGCTTCAGACGGAGCCAAGTTTGTCTCTGCCAGTATTGGCCAGTCCGTTCGTGGTTTGCGCGAAGGAAACGACCGCCCCGATTACATTGTGGTGGATGATGTGGATACCAAGCAACGGTGTAATAACGATCGCCTGAGCCGTGAAGCTTACGAATGGGTGTGGGAGGACTTGAAAGGGACTTTCGACCAAAGTGAAGGTTCCACCAGGCGCTTCGTGGTTGCCAATAATAACTTCCACAAAAACACCATTATTAATCAGCTTAAGAAGGAGTTTAAGCGCATTAATAAGGATAAGCCCAAAGAGGAGATTGAGCACTTTGTCCTAACGGTTAAGGCCGTTAACAACCTGGAGGAATTCAAAGCGGCATGGCCTGAAAAAACAAGTTCAGAATATTGGCGGAAGTTCTATGCTAACACAACCCATCGCAGCTTCATGCGTGAGTTCATGCATAAGCATATTCAGGACGGCACTATTTTTAAACAGGAACATGCCCGGTGGGAAAGTGTTCCCCGCATCAACCAGTACGATGCCTTGGTCGTGTATGGTGACCTTTCTTATAAAAATCAGGGCGATTACAAAGCCCTGGTATTGATAGGCCGAAAGGGCAAAAAGTTTTACATCCTACGGGTATTTCTGCGTCGCGCTTCCAGAGCCGATGCGGCAGTATGGCTCTATGATCTGTATGAGGAACTCAACCTGCAAAGATACCCGGTTCAATACTGGATTGAAGGTTTGTTTGCCCAGGATGAGTTTGTCAATGACTTTGATGAGGAAGGTGAAGCCAGGGGATATTATATACCTGTTCAGGCCGACAACGACAGCAAGCCAAATAAGTTTGATCGCATCGAGGGACTGGAGGCTTACTTCCATCGTGGCAATATCATTTTTGATATTCGTCGAAAAGAGGATAAGGACTTTACAACGCTATGGGATGACCAGTTTCTTCCGTTCGAAAAAGGAAGTGGCGCCAACGATGATGGCCCTGATGCTGTTCAGGGGGGCGTAGCCAAGCTAAATAAAAGTAAATCCCGGAGCGACGGGGCAAAAAACACATCCACCAAAGGAAAACGGCGGAGTAATAGATATTAATTGAGACTCTTAGATATGAGATAAGAGACTTAGAAATATAAAATTGATTGGGACAGAAGTCTAATTGTCTTTTGTCTATTATCTAACAATCTAAAAACATGGCTTTTTTAACAAAGGATGATTTAAAATCGGAACTATACGAAGAGGTACTGGAAGCAATCACACGTGGTGATGATACCCGTATTGATACGGCCATTGGTTTGGCACTGGGTGAAGCTCAAAACTTCTTAGGCATTAAGTACGATGTGGATGATATATACGGTAAGGTGGGAGCTGAGCGAAATACAACCGTTTTAAGACTTATCAAAGACATTGCTGTATTCAGGCTTTATGGTGTACTGGAAAGTACACCTGAAGATATTCAAACAAGGTATGACAGTGCCCGCCGCGACCTGGAACTGATTGCCGGAACCGCACCCAAAGGCCATACCATTCCATTGGTTGGATGCAAGCTAAAAGACCTGGATGTGGAAACTGATGAAACCCGCTCCATAAGCTATATCAACCGGGCTCCCTCACGTAATAACTATTTCTGATGAAATAAGATACAAGACATAAGTATCAAGACACAAGAAATCTTGATACTTGATACTAACTACTTGATACAGGAAAGCATGTCCGATAAAATTGTAATAAAAACCATTGCCCCAAAGCGTGAGCCCATTGATTTAAGTAAATGGACACAAGCGATTAAAAGGGCAGAAAGCGTTGATTATCCCGACCGCTCATACCTTCATAATCTTTATAAGAACCTGGCACTTGACGACCAGTACATCTCGGTCTTTAATAAACGGGAGCTTAACATACTCAACCGCCGCCTGGTATTTAGTGCCGATGGTAAAGAGAATGACCTGATAAAAGGCTTAATCAAGTCGGGTTTTACGCATAAGCTATTAAAGCTGATGATTAGCCGGGTACCTTATGGTTACACGGTTCTATGGTGTGATATCTCTTTACCGGGAAAACAAAAGCCGGAGGTTGAACTTATTGACCGCCGTCATGTGGTACCCGAGAAGCGTATTGTTAAATATCAGCAACACGATATCAATGGCATTGATTATACGCAAACGCCGCTTAATCATTATGTCCTAGAGGTAGGTGAGCCCGAAGAGATGGGACGTTTATTGGAAGCGGCTCCTCATATCATCTATAAACGGAACAATACGGCTGACTGGGCAACCCTTAACGAGATATTTGGGCAGCCTCTTAAAAAAGGAACCTATCCGCGTCATGATAAGGAGGCCAAGGAAGAGCTGGAAGATACCTTCGAAAACAGTACAAGTGGTACAAGTATCGTGCACCCCGAAGGAACCAATGTGGATATTCTTTCGAACAACATTGGCGACAGCAAAGGCAGTATGAAGGAGTTTGAGACTGCCCGTGAAAATGCAATTGCAAAAATATTCCTGGGCAATACTTTAACCACAAGTGATAAGGGTGGCCAGTATAAAGCGGATGTGCATAAAGAGGAACAGGACGACATATTTAAAGCTGATGACCGCGAAGTTTTAATGCTGTTAAATGGCCGTTTTAAAGAGCTGCTTGAGATGCACGGTTACAACCCGGGCGATGGTGAGTTTTCTTTTGCCGATGAGGATAAACTATCACCAAAAGAACGCTTGGAAAGGGACACCAAACTAAACGATATTGTTGAGATTGAGCCTGAGTATTTTTACGATACTTATGATATCCCTGTACCCAAGAGTGGTGCAAAAAAAGCAGGTAAAAAGGATAGCGAGCCAAAGCCCATAACACAAGGCAAGGAAAAGCAAAAGGCAAAAGGTAAAAGTGGTGAGCCTGAAAATAGTGCCCGTAACTTCTACGATACTTTAAAAGGTTTTTTCGCATAGGCCCTGGAGCTCTCAGCACAAATCATGAGTCCTTCAGGGCTGAAATAGAACAGTTATATTTTAAAAGTGGATCCACACCACTTGAGCGTATTGAATTGCTACCGGATGAGGAGGAAGCCTTGTTTGATATTCACAGCGGCCTGTATCAAAAGCCCGGCGATATCCACCCAAAGCTTTTCAACATAACGCATCAAACCCTAAACAATGCTATTGACAAAGGTTTTGGAGTTGTTAAGTGGGGTGATCCGGATTGGGAGTTTATCAACGAGCTGAAGAATAACAATGCTGTTTTTTCGGTCTTTAAAAATCACCATTTTCAAAAGGACCTGGTGGCCTTGCTCCATGACAAAGAAGGGCAGGCGAAACCATTTAACACCTTCCGGAAGGATAGTGAAAAGGTAATCGGCCAATACAATCGTACCTGGTTACAAACCGAACACGGCACGGCTCTTAAGCGTGCCAGGATCACCCGTCAGTTTAAGGAGTATGAACGTAACAAAGATTTGTACGCTAACCTCCGGTGGGTGCCTTCTACAGCGGCACATCCACGTGAAGGACATAAACCATTCTACGGACAAGTGTGGGCCTATAGCGATACCTTTTGGGCGCATCACATGCCCGGTTCTTTGTGGGGTTGCCAGTGCGGCATCGAACCAACCAACGAGAAACCGACCAACACTCCTTGGGAAACGGAGATGGTGAAACCCGATAAAGGCCTGGAGGGTAATCCAGCTCATACTGGTAAGGTGTTTTCTGATAATCACAGTTACCAGGTTAACACCTCCAGGGCTGAAAAGAAAAAGCTCTTTAAAGCTGCTGAGGCACTTAATAAAGAAGGGTATCATCAAATGTATAAATCATCGAAGGGAGGGTGTATTTACAAACATCATTTGCATGGTACTGATGAGTTAAGCGACAATATGCGAACAGCTAAAAAACTGGCCGACAAAGGAGACAATGTATGGCTGTTACCCAATATTGACCCATGCACGAAAGTGAAGGAATTAAAAGTACTCAGGGAAAAACTGATGCCGTTTGAGTTTATGAAGAATAAACTTAAAAATCCTGATGCCTTTATCCTGAACAGGAAGCTTGCAGCTGAATTTAAAACCAACAGGGCTAATAAAATTAACGCCATCAAACGTGAGGTGAAGGATGCAGCCAAACAGGCCAATACTGTTGTTTTAGATATCCGTTCAGGTATCAGCGATCATGATTTATTCAGGGCCATAAAAGGTCAAGGCCTTAATCATTCAGAGCTTGAGAATATTTGGGTAATCAAAGGCCGCAAGGTGATACGCATGCCCATGCAAGAGCTTAAAAAGCTAAAAGCCCTGCCATCGAAATGACAAGGCTTTTAGGGAGGTAATAGACCATTACATAAATGTAACGTCCTTTACCAATACAAATGTACGAAACTTTTTATAACATGTAAAGCTATGGAGAAAAAGAAGTTTACAAAGCAGGATGTCAGTGATTATAAAGTTGCTTTAAAAAGAATACAACTGAAGCTTAAAATAAGAAAGGATTGTCAACAGCCCTGCAATAACACCAATTGCAATACCGACACGTGCCATGCGTTTTCGGAAAGCTTCACGGAGGAAGCCACCAGACTTGGCCTTAATTTTCCCACTCAGAGTAATCTTTACACATCTGGACGTTTGTTCAATATATTCTTCTTTAATGAGGTTTTCAATCACATTGTCAAACTCATAAAGCAGGTGTGAATCTTTATAAAAAATCTCATTATCAATACAATCTGTATTTTGAAAGAATTTCAATATACAGTCTTGTATTGCCAGGTAAATGTAATTTTTTCCGTAGATGAGTTTTTTTATAAGCATTGTTGATGGATTAGGTTCAGTAAAGCTATTAAAAAAACATGAAAGAATTGATTGATAAGCTCAATCGTCTACAACGTTTCTTAAATGATGGCAGTGTGCAGCGTATTGTAGGAACGGAGGCAGTCAGGCATTACAAACAGAGCTTTCACGATGAAGCTTTTTCGAATAATGCCGAAAAGGATGAGCCCTGGCCGGATGTCAAACGCCGCGACTCGGAAAGCAAATGGTATGGTTTTAATTATACCGGGGAGAAAAGAACCTCGGTGCGGATTGCCCGTAACCGTGATGGCACCACACGCCGTTCCAAACGGCAAAAGCGTCTAAATTATAGCAGTGCTGCTACTACCCGTAAAATACTATCTGGTCCCTCCAAAGAATTGTATAACTCCATCCGGTATACTTATGCCCGCAACGTGGTTATCCGAAGTGATAAACCTTATGCGCAGGTGCATAATGACGGCGGTAAAATACAAGTATTTGGAAAAGGCTCCAGGCGTGTTAAGCAAAGACGATTTGTCGGCCCGTCCCGGGTGCTGACCAATAAAATCAACAAGGAAGTAACAAAAAGAATTAATGATAAAATTCAATAAAGCACTTTTATTATGATTGACTTATACCTGGCAATTGAAAATAAGCTGGCCGAAGTGCCGGAGCTGAAGTACATCGACATGGTGGATCAGGATCACCCGGATGCCGGTGACCAGGAAAGCTGTGAACCAACCGCCCTGGTAAAACTGCCACCCATTGATTGGAATCAGCAGGGTGATGATACTTTACATGCCGATATTGTATTTACGGTACAGCTCACCGGCATGTCCTTTCACAGCAGCTATAAAAACAGCCCAAGACTCAACGACCTTAAGGCCTCGTTGGCATGGATGCATACGGCTAAGAAAAAGTTGTATGAAGATGGGGTGGAATATTTGAATAACATTTGCCTGACAGGTGAGCACTTTACCAAACAGGGCAAACGGTATGAACTGGAGCTGACTTATAAAGCCTTTGTGGAGTATAATATGGTTTAATAAAAAAGCCCCAATCATACTAAAGATTGGGGCTTTATATTATAGATTGCTATTTATAGGCTAATTGATTGCAGAGTCTTCGGGGACTTGAGTATTGTTCGGCTTTCTTTCAGTTTCTTCTTTAGGCATGAGAGCTTCAGCTGAATTTTTACTATGATAGTCAATTGAAGCGAGTAACCATAATACTTTCGATAAAAAATAGAAGACAAGAGCAGTCAGTGCTAAGCTTACTGCAACTATTACGATTGTCCATATTGATAGGTCTTCAATGTTACTTGATAAGGAGTAGATAACATAGCCAATACCTCCAAGTACCAATCCCATGACTGTGTAATCCAAAAGACTAGATAAGTCTTTTAGATGTGGATACTCTGCTTTTAGCTCTTTTTGACTCATAATTGAAATATTTTAAGGTTAAAATAACTGTAATTGTCTCTTCTGGTTAAGGTTCATATCCTTTAGTTCCCTTTTGGCCGGAGTTCCAAGATAACTATAATATGTTGACCGTGATATTTTATATAGAGGATAAATGATATTGTTATATACATACTCTTGTGTCACACCTTTATGGGTATGTTCCAGGGTGAGATTCTGGATATCAATAATTCGTTGTAAAATATTCCTCCTGTTATAAGCCATCTGCACAAATTTTACTACTTTTACCTCTGTCCGGGAGGCCTTGTAGTAGAAATACGCAGGGCTTTTTTTTTGCGTGCTGTTTTACAAAAATAAGTTTCTTAGATAACAATTCAAAATCAGGGCACTACTTCCAAATATATTGAGTGTATTCTCTTTCAACATAACGGTAAAATCCAACTGCTTTCTTTCCTAACTCGACTTCATCAGAGAAGGAATATCCCATTTCCTCAAGTTTCCTATGTATACGATTGCTATATTCAGCTCTGTCTTCAGAATATATTTTCATCTGAAATTTGCGCATATCGTCTTCAATATCGCTACGTATGCGGGTGGGCATCTTCTCAATTTCTTTGAAGCCTATTTCTTTTAAAGATTCGATATCAATACGGTGTCTGTTTACAAATCTCACCTCCATTGTTTCTTTTTTCATTTGCTTTTCTTTTTAACATTAGGTACTCGCATTTTATCTGCCACTTTCTTCATGCCCGGATGATTGATTGGCGCCGCCTCTTTAATGCTCAAGTGTGCATTGTAACTTTGTTCATCGGCCAGTTTTAAACGCTCGTTATCGTACTTTTCAAATGCGGTTAGAAAGGTGTTTAATGTGAGCTTTCCAAATAACTTACTGCGTTTTATTCGACTTAATACGATAAAGCAATCCTCCAGGCTCAAGTAATAAAAGGCGTTCACTATTTCGTTGGCATAATAAAGGGCTTGTTCTTTTTTTAGGTTTTCACCAAATGCCAGAGCCGTGTCAGCTGTTAATATAGCCAGTACTTGTTCGGTTCGCTCTTCGCCTTCCTCTTTGCGTATTTTCGCCATACTTGGGTAATTACCCCCGAGCACACGCTCAGGGGTTAAATTAGAGAAGGCTTTTACCAGCTCACGCCGAGAAGCCCCGGCGGAGATCATCGGCAGAATCGCTTTCTGTTGCTTTGCCGGTTTGTTTTCCATTCTTCAATAGGTTAAGGATTTTATTTAACTGTGAGTTGATAAACTTAAGGTCTGCATTATTCCGGTAAAAGGGATCCAGCTGATTCCAATTGTGGAGAATGTACTCCCAGGCGGCCAGAGCTTCAGCAGAACCACCGGAAATAGAAGTGAGGTGCTTGCCTATTTGCTTGAGTGATCCACCGT
>JAEINY010000108.1 GCA_016342595.1 Marinilabiliaceae bacterium | reverse complement strand
AACATGTTTTGGGATGGCTCCACCGTTACCTCGTTGGGTAATTCAGTTGTTTGTAAGGAAATGCTTATTCCCTTGAGGGCTTTAAACGAAAGCGAATCATCAATCTTTAAGTCCGTTCCTGGAGACAGGTCACCGGTCATGCCAATGCCGTTGTCTTTTGCCAGGTTAAAGACACCTTGCAGGTGGCCGTAATCTCTCACCGCCACATCAAACAAGGTTTCACCCGGTAGTATGTTGGTTGGTTTAATCATTCTTTTTGACCGGAGTTCCTCTTAACAAATACGCGCTAAAGAAAAAGGCCAGCACCATGATAAAAGCCGTTGGTACATTCCATTCAATAGACAGGTCCTTCACAAAGGCAGCTGACTCTTGGTTATAGAAGTAGAGACCAACCACCGCCCATAGCAGGGCAAAGAAGTTGCCTACAACAATGTAAGCGATCGTTCTCCTGGCTTTGGAACGCCCGGTGTTTTCGCTCAAGCTGGAGCCGACAAAATCGGCTACCTTATCACTCACTTTCATGTTGAACTCTGCTTTCTCTTCTTTCGTGAAAGCCAATTTGTCTACGCCTCCGGAGATGGTGTCAAACACCTTGTCGATTTTCAGTTTTCCGCCTAATAGTCCCATCCTTACGTCCTTTCTGTCCAACCGGGCACAAATATCTCCTGCTCCAGGTCACGGTTAGTAATGTCATCGTATTTTTTGAGCTGGTAGAAGTTCATCCACTTCAATAGCCACTCAATAAGTTTCTCCCGGTTCCTATGCTTATACCTCGATGTGTCCAGGTAGGCTTCCAGTGCATCAACAGATTGGTTACCCAATGCGCCATCCACCACTAAGTCCGGGTAATCCTTTTGATTACGGTTCAACTTATTCAAGGCCTTTTGTAAACAGGTGGCGCCGTAATGTTTGCCCATGTTAACAGAGGTATCAAACAATTCATCGGCAATCGCCTGGGGCATGTGAATACAGCTGAGTTTATCCCAAAACTCCGAACGATAGAAAGCAGCTACCAATTCATTCAATTGGGTGGAGCCATCCAGGTTGGCTTTAAAATGCCCGTTTGGATATTGTTTTTTAATGCGGTCAACGATGCGCCACCCCGGCCAATCCGGCCAGTGTTTCCGGGCAATTCCTTTATAGGTCTCACCACCTTTATCTTTTGAGTGGTTGGAATAACCGCCCTCATGTTTTAGGGTTTTTTCAAATGTTTGTTCAAACAGTGCCATTCTTACTCCTCCAATTCATAATCCAGGTCAAACGTGCCGTTATCGCCGGTTGTTATTGATTTCACTTTATAACCATCGGCCTGAAGGCCTACTTTAATCTCACGTTGCATTTCTGTCAGGCTGGTATTTTGCTTTCCCAGGAAGCGGTTTAACCCAACACCAATGGTCGGACTTTCTTTCAGTTCGCCTTTGTGCAACACCAACAGCAGCTCCACATTCTGATCATCAGAAGGGCCGGTAACAAAATCACCGTTTTCTGTCATCAGGTCGCCGTTGTCGTCTAGCAGAAAATCATTACGCTCCATGCTAATGCTTTACTTTACTGTTTTCAATACCTGAAAAGTCCTCCTTTTCGGTGATCAGCTCCAGGGCCGCGATGATGTTCGTTTTAAATGTAGCCCCACCGTCGGCTGATCCAACCACCGCATTTTGCAATGCATCCATAATACCATCCACACGTGCGGTTAACTTATCCAGGTTAGACACTAATGTGGGCGTGATGGTCAGACCGCCGTTTTTACCGCCGTTGATAATGATCTCATCAATGTCGGTAGCCGATAATAAATAACCGTCGGTTGGGTTATTTTCCACCAGTACCACCAGGCATTTACTGCCTTTTTTGGGATAGATGGTCATCACCTGATCACCCGGTGTTGTAACAGCGTTTAAACGCACTTTAAAAAGTTCGGGTAAACCGTCCCGTTCGATATCGCAAGTACCGGCCGTTTTATCCACTTTTATGACCGTGCCTTCCGTTACCAGTACCGGAATAATGGCCGATGCCGCCTTCTCAATAGCTTCCTGCATCACACTGGTTAAACTCATACCCTGAAGCTTAAAGTATTCTCACGTTCATAGCCCGAGGTCAACCCGTACCGGATCACGGTTTTCTCCACCAGGTAACGACCTGCGCGTTCCGGCTCCAGCTCATCCGCAATGGTGAGTGTATCGCCGGCATGTGTGCGTGGATAGGAAAAACCGGTGATGGTACCGGTATAACCGTCAAAGCTTAGTTTATTATACCATTGGCTGGCGGCTTCTTTCAATGCGTCCATATCTAATGGACCAAAGTTGAGGGTGCGCACACTGGCGCTCCGTTCATCGCTGCCAACCTCGTACCGCAGCTTTTTGCCGTTGCGTAAGTTGCTGATGGCCTTAATGCGTACTTTCACATCTTCGGCACGGTGGTACTTCAGGTTGTTTTTCTTCACATTCTTATAAAAGGCATAGGTAAAATCATTACCGGTGCCTCTCACGTCATAGGCAAACTGGCAGGTCAATACATTACCCCTCACATAGCTGTAAAAGCCGTATTGTTTCTGCAATTCACGTATCACGCGGTAGCTGCTGGCGTTATTCACCTGGAAAGTGCCCAGGTTCACCTCCGGACACGCAATGGTGTAACCGGGTGCCACATATGCCAGCAAATCACGCAGCGTGATTGACGGCCATGCCTTTGTGAAATTGTTGCGTTTCAGCGGGTAAAAGGCATCATCCACATGCAAAACAAGTGGTGCCGATGATTCAATCTCACCCAGATAACCACGGAACTCCTCAAAGTAATTACCGTCGTAGCCCAGTTCAATGACTACGGGATCACCTACCTTCAGGTACTCCAGCACACCCTTACCGGACAGCTTTCTGTAATTGCGAGGCAATACAATGGTGGCCTTATCACCCAGCTCCTTTACGCTCTCCACAATCTCAATGCGGTTCACATTATCAAACTGAATGTATTTACTTTCAGTGCCTATCTGTATGCGTGCGTTCGGTGCGTAAAACATATCAATAGCCTTGTAATAAGTATTCGGCATTGGCCACACTGATGGCGCGTACCCTGTATTTTACCGTATCCACATAGCCCTCCACGAAATTCACCTGGAAACCGCTGTCAAAGAAAATCTCATCAATACCCAGATCGTTAAAGATGGTGCTGATTACCCTGAATGTACCGGGGGCCGCAAACAGGTCATTTACTGTCTGCACTAACTCCTGCGGGTAAAGGTGCTCCTCTGTATCGATCAGGATACCTTGTAAGGTGATCTCATAAGGTTTCATCCCATAGTACTCCACCACCTCGTAATCGCTCCGGTCAATGGCAGTGCGCACCACGTTTTTACCGCGGTTGAAACTCACCATGGGCGGCGGAGCTATAAAGTTGTTGGGTGATGACTCACGGGGTTTTTGAAAAGGCAATGCCCGGTGGCCACTCTCACGTGCCGGGATACCAAAGGCAAAACGAACATCTTTATCAAGCGTGCTCTCAAAGGTCATGTGGGCATGCCTGGTTTTATCATCAATACCAGTTTTACCCTCCTCATAAACCGGAATATTACTCATTAAGGCATTCTTCACGCCCAAACCCGTTGCCTTTATGATACGCGGTGCCACCTTCATGGCGGTGTAGCCAAAGGCCTCGTTATAGCGTGCTATGATCCCGTTTACATTAATCATCCGTTTGTTTCTTTACTCCCAGTATGCCTGCCGCAGCGAGCCATTCCACCTGTCTGAATTTCTCCATCCAGGTATCGTCGTCCAGCTCCTCCGGGAAGGGTATGTGTAAAAAGTATGTTATTAAGGCGTTTCCCCGCCTGATAAAATTTGCCGTTTCACGGTGACGGCTATCGGCATCATCAACAGTGTCGATGTGCGGATAACCGCTTATAAGTTTTTTACCGTAGCCTTTCCAACAGGTATCAATTGCGAAAGGAAATCGAAAGCCGCAAAGAATAAGAAATCATCGGCTTTCACCTCTTCTTTACAGGTCAGGAGACAAGAGTTAATCAAAATCTCTTTGGACTTGTTCGGGTCTTTATCCATCCACTTTTCAAACTCTCCCATTGATTTACGACAAGGGACACGGCCAATAACGGCTAAGAACTGTGTTCTTTCTTCGTTCATGGGTATTTCACCCAATTTGATTTTTGCCTGTCCGTAGCGATTCTTCCAGGCGTCAATCATGTCTTGCGTGATGCCATTAGGTAATGCTTGTCCTTCCGGTTGGTTTACTACCAATTGCTCTACAGAGCTAATTTTCTTTTCCATTATACCGAGTGATTTTAGTATTTGAAGTAGTGAACAGCTAGCTTCTAAAAGCCAGAAGCTAGCTGCATGTTTTAAACATTGTTATAATCAATATCCAACACAAATAGTGTGAATTGTTTCTTCAGGTCCATTTCGGAAGGTACGTCGCGCCCCTGGCTCTGGAACTTCACCAACAAGGTATCGTTTATGATATCGTTGTTCTCGTTGGTAAAGGTCACGTTGATTTCAAAGGGTTTAATCTTTAGCAGGTCACCACCTGCCGCCTTTTCAATGGCGCTGGCCGATGCCAGGCGCAGGGTCATGGTGGCGGTATGCGTTTTTTTGCCCATGGAATAACTGGAGGCGTCATTGCTTCCCAGGGAGTGATTGTGTTGGTGCTCCTGCTCGGTACCATAAGTCAGCTCTGTGACTTCGTAGCTGAGGCTCCCGAACATGGCTATTTGCACATCACCACCGTCATAGGCTTTGCCATTCTTTCTAATCAAACTCATTACAGTGATGTTTTGAGGTTAATGGTTCCTTTTATCTCGCCAATGGTACCGGTTGGCACCACAATGAAGGATACCTTCAGGGCTTTATCACCGGTCAGGAGGTCAGAGGTTGGATCCACATAAGTTTTTCCACCGCTTATTTCACCACGGCCGGCCAGGTTGTCAAAGGCAGCGTTTCCAATGCCTTCAAAGTATTTGATCATACCGGTACTTAGCAATCCCGTTTTAGTGTCCACCGGCACCACGGTTTTTACTTTTGGTAATAACTGGTTTCGTAAACTGCGGGCGGCTTTACCCAGGGTTAGCCCATAAGCAATGCAACTTTCATTCATAAAACCATTAGCATCGGCTACGGCGGGGGCACATACATGGTCGTTGTTCCACCTGTATCCGGAGATACCGGTGTAGCTCATTCCAAAAATGTATCCTTTATTATCGTAGGTCGACAGGTCGGCCTCAACAGCTGTTATTTTACTGTGGTTACTCAAGCCGGCCGTCACCCATATCTTTTGAGGTGCGCTGGAGATATCCAGTGTTTCCACTTCACCAATATTTTGGTTAACAGAAATACGGGCGGATGTGCCCAGCATGGTACCCACATCGGCAAAATTCCGGGCTTGTCCGGAGAGCGTCTCCGCATAATCCCAATCCTGACCGATACAAACACTTACATTCGTTGCCTGCAATACCACGGCTCCTGTAGTGATGTTGCGTAAATCCAGCATACTGGCCACGCTGCCATTGATACCACGCCCCTCAACAAAAATGTTTAGCGGCCGGTCCGTTTCCCAGCTCCAGTTGTGCAAATTCTGGGCGCTTGAGATGGCCTCACGCACCACCTCCTCCAGACCATCCACATAAGTGGGTGAATAGGCTGCCGGCGGATTATAAGCAACCGCCAAACGACGAATCTCGCCGTTGCTTTCGGCCACCATGGCAGGTGCATAGTTGGTCATGAGATCATCCATAGTGGAGGCCTCCGTACCCACAACCAGGTACAGTTTGGTACCTTCACCGGCCCTGCGGTAGAACTCGGTAATGTGGCGGTGGATCCGTACAGCATTAGCTGTATCATAGGCGGCATCAATGCCCAGGTCTTCCGCGTCCTTCACCTTTTCCAAAGGATACAAGGTGCCATGCACCACGCCGGACACACCGGCAGTAGCAGCCACGCCAGGCCCGTTAACCAGCAGGCCGCTGATGCTGTCACCCTGTAGGTTAGCATTCGGCCCAACAGCTCCTTTATTAATAGATATACCTCTCATTATTCAGTTGCTTCCGGGGTTTTACCTTCCAAAACCTGGCGCTCCAGCTTGGTCACCTTTTCGCCTTTTTTCTTTTCCTCAGCTGTGATACTAAGGCCGGCAAGGTTCTCCGATGTGAAATATTCACCTTTATGGTTCCTGTACAGTACATCACTCTTAACCTTTTTCATTAGGGCTAACTCCTCTTTGGTAGTTAAGGCCTTCTTTGTTGCTTTGGTTGTTGCCATCTTATTTAAAGACTTTAAATGCGTTTATTAAAATAGTTATGACTACAGTGACGATTCCCCAGATAGTTGCCGTTGTCCGGTGCCTGGTTTCGATGTTACTCACCCGTTCGCGTAATTTGATCTGGCCATCGGCTGTATTATCAAGCTTTGTGCTCATATCATTCACCGTTTTATTCAGGAGAATGAGTAGCTCCCGTTCAGAGAGCTTACTCATGTCAATCGGGGAATCGGTCATGTCAGAGAAAAATCAGGAATTAAACATTATCGCTAACAATAGCGCCCCTGGCTTCTTCCCGTGTTGGCATCACAATAAAGTGGTGGCGGAAATTCAGGGTATTGCGTTGAGTCGATGGATTTGTTTTAGCTTCGGCGAAGTACATCTTTGTCCATCCGTTTGCCTTAGCGGCACGTTCCAGACTAAAGAATACCGTTGCTTTTTGGTCACCGGCCTGTGGTATTGCACCAAATGCTAATTTAGCTCTTGTGGAAGGTGTATAATAAGGGTTAGCCACGTAGCTATGGAACTCAAATCCTAACCTTGAATAAGGTTTGCCACTTTCTGCATTGAAATATTGATCCTTAAACTTAGTATCCAACAACAGCAAATCGTTTTCGTGGTCATCACACAACACCAAACGGCGACCTTCAGCCGGTACTTCCAAAGCATCCAGCTTGGCTTTCAACGTTACCAGGTCAGCCCAAACTAAACGTTTACGGCCGGTGCCATCATCTGCACCCGTGGTTACAATCACGGGCATAGCAGCAGTGTTTGCGCTTGGTGCTAAAGCGTGGATGGCCTTTTTGATTTTGTTTTTGGCAATGGCCTTACCATGCTTACGCTTCACCGTTGAAATCTTGTCATAGCTCAAAGCATACAACTCATCATCCGTTACCGGTGTTACCTTGGTTTGGTATTTATCCAAAGCAATGGGGATATCCTCCTGGTCTAATACCTGTTCAGGGATGGGGTAAGTGGTATTATTGATTAACACATCCGGCTCAACACCCATATACACGAGGTGGATCACCTGCATTTCATCACCTACCGCCGTCACATGTCGTGAGAAATCTTCAATACCGTCTAAGAAAGTAGCTTTCTCAGCGGTTGACAGTTCCTCTTTAACAGCCCCCGTCCATACTTCACGGTAAACACCGGCTAAGGCCATACCACCCATAGCGGGCATTGGAATGAAGGAAACAGCGAACAGCCCGGAAGAAACAACCGCCGGATCCCAACCGGTGGCCATGGCAATTCCACTACCACCCATCACGGCCACAATGGCCGAAAACAATACACTTAAAATCAATTTACTTTTCATCGTATCTTAATAAAATAGGTTTACAACTCAGGTTCTACACCGTACTTCGCTTTGTACAAAGCTTTGAACGTATCGGGGTCTTTGGCCGCCATCGCTTCCAAATCCTCGGATGCCTTCGCCTGGTAATCATCCCACGTCCAATCATCACGCTTCTCGCCCTTAGGTGTGCCGGAGCCACCGGCGCCAGGTGTTTTAATATGCTTGCTGATGGAGTCAGGCTTTTGAATATCACCCAGGATGGCGTTCAGATCCTCTAAACCCAACTTTTCACCACGTGCCACATAACCGTCCTTTTGCTCTTTAGTAAGCTTGCCGGCTGTGATAGCTCCATCCACAGCAGCTACAATGGCTTTTTTACGTTCAGCAGCAGCTGCATCGTCCTTGGCTTTCATTTTGGCATCAATAGCTGCCAATACTTGCTCGTCGGTACTTTCAGCCGTCACCGAGGTCAGGCCATACCTTGCAATCAAATCTTTCTTGTCCATTTGTGATTTTGATTTGTTATTAATCGGTTTTTCTACTGTCAGGGCGGCAAACCTGTCATAAACAGCTTTGGCGCCTAAATCGGCAGCCTGCCCTTTTTCAAGACTTTCAATATCCTTCACTTTCGCACTAAACTTATCATTCACCAGGCCCAGGGCAATGCACTCATCGGCATCAAACCAGTAGTCGGTACCGTCCATCCACTCGTCCACTTCTTCGGGCGTTTTGCCTGTTCGTTCGGCAAGCTTAGCCTTGAAGTTCTTTTCCATGGACCGGAGAAGTTTGGCATATTGCTCAAAATCCTTGGCATTACCGTGACCGCCGCCGCTTGGGGCATGAATCATGATGAAACCATTCTCGGCAATGTGCACCCGGGTACCGGCCATAGTGATGATTGAGCCCATACTTGCGGCCACACCGTCAATGTAGATGTCTACTTCACCTTTAAAGCTTGCCAGGAAGTTGTAAATCATATTCCCGTCAATCACAGAACCGCCGTAAGTGTGAATCCTAAAGTCCAGTTTCGCATAACCGGCTTTGGTAATCTCATTAATGGCATTGCTCACGGCTCTGAAATCCATGTAGGAACCGCCCACATAACCATAAATTGTTAATACTGCTTTAGCTGTTAGCTTTTCGAGTTTGAACATGCGTTACAATTTCTTTTTGTGATGTGCTCTTATAGACTGCAAGAATAGCGGGTGTAAAAGGGGCTTGCAAATAGTAGTGTAAGCCTTACAACGAAGCGTGTAAGGGTATCACCATTATTCGTTTTTATATAGGCGTGTGCCCACTTTTGCCATAAATCACAGGTATAAATGGCAAAGGAGAAAGAACAGAAGATAGCTCGCATCATGTTTGTTGAGCAGGGTAAAACGGCCAAGGAAATCAGTAGGTTACTTAATGTAAGTGAACCCACGTTATCCAAGTGGATAAACACCAAAGGGTGGCGTGATGAACGCAATGCCCGCTTATCGGCTCCCGGTATCCGCACCGAGAACATTAAACAACTCATCAATCAATTGAGTGAGGAGCGTTTAACCTTAAGCCGTGAATTAAAACAAGCCGAGTTGGACGGTGATTTAAAACGCTGCGCAGAACTGCGTGGCTCCATTGCCCGGACTGATGATGCCGTTAGCAAATGGAATAAAACACTGGAGACCATCGGCAAGGAAAGCCGCGTTTCACTGGCTACTTATCTGGCTGTGATGGAAATGATTTTTGATGCCTTGCGTAGCCATGATGAAAAGCTTTTTCTCCAGATGCTCGACTTTCAGGAGGTACATTTAAACGAAGTTTCATTGAAGTTTAAATAGCATGAAACAACAGGATAAACAAGCGTTTCTCCGGTACAAAGAAAAGTTAGGCCTTATCCGGTCTGGTAATGCTATTAATACCAGTGAAACCAAGAGCGAACAGCAGGAACGTATTGCGAAGGCAAAAAAGGACTTTGCTTTTTTCGTCAAAAGTTACTTTCCCCACTATGCCGATGCACCCACACCTGACTTTCATGTGCGCCTGGCTAAACGCGTGAAGGGTGATAAAAAGTGTCGTGTTCTTGTTCGCTGGGGCCGTGGTTTGGCTAAATCCGTGGTGTGTGATACGCTGATCCCATTATGGTTATGGATTAATGGCGAGAAGATTTACATGGTCATTGTCGCCAATAATAAAGACAAGGCCGATATTCTTTTGGGTGATGCCCAGGCTGAATTTGAGGCCAACCCTTTGCTGATTCATGATTTTGAAGATCAAAAACTGGACGGCTCCTGGACGGATGGTGACTTCAGAACAAAGGACGGGCGTTTTATGGCTAAGTCCTTAGGAATGGGCCAAAGTCCGCGTGGTTTACGTGTGGGATCCCAACGACCCAACCTGATTGTGTGTGATGACCTGGAAGATAAGGACACCAGTAAGAATCCCAAACGACAGGATGAAGTGGTGACCTGGGTGGAACGTGACCTGATCCCCACCATGGACGGTGACACGCGCCGCTACCTTCACCCTAACAATGACCCGTGGCCCCGTTCCATTCAAAATGAATTGGAACGCAAG
Source organism: Marinilabiliaceae bacterium (assembly GCA_016342595.1). GTDB lineage: Bacteria > Bacteroidota > Bacteroidia > Bacteroidales > Marinilabiliaceae > JAEINY01. The sequence goes on along the minus strand of JAEINY010000108.1, from coordinate 9,664 downwards.
CACCCGAAGTGGAAATTAGATTTAGTGAAAGCCTATGACCCGGTGACCTATAAACCTGCATGGACAGGCAAGTACGATGATAACTACTACCGTGAGGTGGAAGATGATTTGGGTGTGATTGCGGCCAAGGCTGAGTATAACCATGAGCCACACATTGAAGGTAAAATCTTTACCGATGAGATGATCCAGTGGGCAAAGCCTCCGCGCATCGATCATTTTAAGATTATTGTCGGTTTTTGGGATGTGGCCTACTCCGGTAAAAATGATTACAACGCAATTAAAGTTTGGGGCTTGCATGGGCGCAATTTCTGGCAAATGAAAGCCTTTGTGAAACAGTGTAAAATGGCTGATGCAATACGTTTCATGTATGACTATGAGGAAGAGCTACCGGGTAGTGTTATTGTTCACTGGAAGGTGGAAAGCCAGTTTTGGAATGATCCGATGAAAGATGCTTTGCATAAAGTAGCCCAGGAGAAAGGCCGCTCTTTAAATATTGTAGTGGTTGAACGCCCAAGAGCCAATAAATACGATCGCATATTAACCATGCATCCCTATTATCAGAATGGTCGCATCTATTACAATGAAAAGGAAGAGGCTAACAATGACATGCAACAGGGTATCGCACAACTAAAAGGTATTGAGCCTGGCTACAAAACTCATGACGATGCTCCCGATGCGGATGAACAGGCCATTAATCAGCTCTCTGAATATGTGAAGAAGGACAATTTTAAACCGATGATCACCTCTGCTGAAGAGATGCGATCGTCTTATAGTCAAAACCGTTTTTAGCTATGGCATTTCTAAAACAAAGTGATTACGATGTACAGATTCGTTCTGAAATTTCAAAAATAATTGACGCCTCAGAGCAGCGTACCAAAATACTAAAGGCTGAAAAGATGGCCATTGCTCAAATGCGAAACCATTTAGCCGGGCGTTTCGATGTGGATGCCATTTTTATTGATGCATCTGCCGATGACGCAGAGGACTTGCGCGATCAATACATCGTGATGCTGGCCATTGACATTACGCTGTATCACATCTGGACAAAAGAAGGACCGAACAACATTCCTAAAACCCGTGAGCTTCGCTATAACGATGCGCTAAAGTGGTTGCAGGATGTACAAGGCGGTGCCGCTGCTGACTTACCGATTAAAACCGATGACAATGGTAATGAACAGGGCTTGGTAAAAATATGGAGTCAGCGTCAACCTGAAGATCAAACCTACTAATTGAACGGCTATGAATATTAAAAACAGCATATCAACAACCAAAGAATATTTGTGGGGAGCTTTTAAGCAAACCAACAGCCCAACCATGTCAGCAGGTAAAAGTAAAGGTATCATTACTCAACTTGTAAATGAATTTGCTGATCGTAGCCGTAGCGACATTAAAAAGTGGCGCCAGGCATTGCAAGCTTTTGAGGATCCTGAAAGTCCAAAGTCGGTATTACTTCAGGATTTAATTAATAACCTGATGACCGATGGCCATTTGATGGCGCAAATTCAAATTCGTAAAGCGGCTACCTTAAGTAATCGCTTTATGATTATTGATAAGAATGGCCAGGAAGTAGAAGAACGCACCGAATTGTTGCAAACCGAATGGTTCTATGACATGATGGAACACTTATTGGATAGCGTTTTTAAAGGTTATACCGTTATGGAGTTGACCGACCCGGCTACTATGAAGTGGGAACTATTACCACGCCGTAATGTTATTCCATCGCAAAACATGGTCTTATTTGAAGCCGGTGGTGATAAAGGTATAGATTACAGCGAGCCCGCTTTTGCTCGTACTGTTATCTCGCGCACCAATATGGATCCACACGGTATCCTTAACGATATTATACCGCAGCTCATTTGGAAACGTAACGCACAGCAGGTATGGGCCGACTTCTCAGAGCGCTTTGGTATTCCTTTGGTAAGTGCTGAAACATCTATTACAGATGAGAAGGAACTCAAGCGCATTGAAAGCATGATGCGCCAATTGGGGAGAGCAGCGCAGGCGGTGTTACCCGAAGGTGCTAAAATTACCATACATGATAGCAGTACAAAGGGAGATCCGCACAAAGTATTCCTGGAGCAAATAACCATTACCAACAATGAAATGGGTAAACGTATTGTTGGTGGTACCATGTTGAGTGATGACGGATCCAGCTTAAGCCAAAGTGAAGTACACGAGCGGACGCTTGATGAAAAGATAGCCGAAAGCGACCGCCGTATGATTGAGTTCACCGTTAATGGTAAGTTGATTCCGCTTTTAAACACCTGGGGTTTTGGCTTTCAGGAAGGTGACCGATTCGTTTTTGATCGTTCTGAAGATTTAACAATGGCTGAACATTGGGAGATTGTGAGCGATGCTTTGCAACATTACGAAGTCGATCAGGAGTGGGTGAGTCGTAGGTTTAACATTCCAATCATTGGCAAAAAAGTAACTGCCGGTGCCACCGGATCACCTACTTCGGCTTCGCTCAGCAAGCAAACGGCTCTAAGTTCAAATTTTCATTAGGGAGTAGTCCAACGGCCACGGCTATTCCCAAAGCATTATACGAGCCATGCCCGCACTGTGGAGGCAAGCACCCCACAGCCGAAAGCAGCTTACCCGATGGTGTTGAAAGTAGAATTAATCGCCTTTTAAATCCGCTTTTAAAGGATATTTACAATCAAAAGATAAAAGCAGGTGCCATCTATCCAAAGTTATTGGGTATTGTAGGTAGTGTTCTCCAGGATAGCGTCACACAAGGCACCGGTCAGTCATTTATAAAAGCTGATTTCTCAACGCCCGATGGTCAGATGTTAATGCGCCTGACACGTGATGTGTGGCAGTTTGCATCGGCTAAAAACTATCAACAAATGCGGGATATGACACTCGCGTTAGTGGATGATGACGGTAAACTGAGGAACTTTAATGACTTTGAAGTAGCGGCCAAATCAATTAATACTAAGTACAACCGCACCTGGTTAAAGACCGAACATGATCATGCCATTGGCTCCAGTACCATGGCGTCACGTTGGGCTGAGTTCCGGGAGAATGCCGATGATCAACCCTTTTTGATTTATCGCACGGTGGGTGATCAGAATGTCAGGCATGAGCATCAACTACTAAACGGTATCATTCGCAAAATGACGGATGACTTTTGGAAGAAGTATTATCCGCCCAATGGTTGGAAATGCCGTTGTGATGCCGAGCAATTAGCTACCGGCAGCGCCAAAGAGACGGAGCCTCTGCCCAAGGTGCCGGTGGATGATCTGTTTGCTACTAACCTGGCCGTAACCGGCATGGTGTTTCCCAAAGGCCATGCCTATTACAAGGGAGTGCCCGTTGATGTGATGAAACGGGCTGTGGCTTCATTGCCTGATAATGTGGCTTACAATACCGTCATTAAGGATGAGGCTACCGGCAAGCGGGTTGACTTACATATTTACCATGGCATACAGGAGACGGCCGAAAATATTGATATAGCATCGCGACTAATGGAGGAAGGCTATAATGTGAAGCTTTTGCCTATTGTGGATAGAGACTTTAATGATATCCGTGAGTTGGTTTATGGTACCAAACAATTTAAGACGGGTCGAAACCCGGATGCCTTGGTAGGTAAAAAACTTTTTGAGTTTAAAAGCATGCATGGTAAAACAACTCATAAAACAATACAACGTCACATCTCAAAAGCTTCAAAACAAGCTGAGAATATCTATATAAAGCTACATGAAGAAATCGCGGATAGGGATGTAAATCGTGCAGTAACTGGTGTATTAAACCAAAGTATGAGTATTAACGAAGTGTGGGTAGAGAATGGCGGTAAGCTTATTAAAAAGCAAAACAGCAACTACAAAAAGTAATCGCCGTTTTGGGCTCCACCGGGACTGCTCCCAGTAGACACTACAAATATACAACACTTTTAAACTAAATGCAATATGGACGGACAAGCAAAAGTGCAACTGATACTGGAGCTGAAAAACCGCATGAAAACGGGCCTTACCGAAGCTAAAAAAAAGCTTAACGGTACCGTAAGCGATATGAAAAGCAGGTTAACCAGCCTGAAAAATCACCATGTAAAGGTATTCACAGCCATGCGTAACCAGATTCCTATGTTTGGTAATGCGCTTCAGGCCTTGGGTAATCCCTATGTGCTCATCATTGCCGGCCTCATTGCGGTCGGGGCTTTCATCGGTAAGGCCACCACAAAAGCTGCTGAGTTTAATCATGAGTTTCTGGCCATTAGACAGCTTAACCTGGATAAATCATCGCAACAGCTCAACAGCTATAAGAACAGCATAAAGACGGTAGCTTTTGAAACGGGACAGGCCGCCACCGATACCGCCAAGGCCTTTTACGACATTCAATCGGCCACCGGTCTCTTTGGTAAAGATGTGGCGGACATCACTCAAAAGGTGGGTAATTATTCCATTGCCACCGGTGCCAAACTACCTGACGCCGTCAATCAAACAGTCAAGGCCATGAAAGCCTTTAAGCTGGAGGTGAAAGATATTGATTCGCTCCTGGAGAGTAATGCCAAAACGGTACAGGTGGGAATTACCACCTTTGATGAGTTGGCACGGGTGCAAACAGAATATGCAGGTGCAGCGGCCGGTGCAGGTCAAAGTGTGGATACAGCCAATAAAATATTTGCGGCTTTTACTTCTATTGCCAAAGATAGTAACACGGCGGCCACCATGACCAAAACAGCCTTTGAAGGATTGACGCAGGCTAGCACCGTGAAAGGCTTAAAAAGCATTGGGGTCAGTATGTATGATGCCAAAGGGAACATGCGCGATCTGAGCCAGGTGCTGGGTGAAGTGAGCGGAAAGTTTAAAACCATGAGCAGCCAGCAAATTGACGAGGTAATTGCCAAGATTGGCGGTCCGGAAGGTTTGCGCAACCTGTTTGTGAAACTCAAAATCGGTGCCGGTGATTTTTTTTCCACGCTTAAGGCTTATGATAATAGTGCCTTCAATCTGGATAAAGCCTTGAAGAATGCCAAAGGTGATTTCACTGTCTTATCTCAAATGGCTAAAAACCGTTTGGGCGTGGTAATGGTGGAGATCGGTGAGAAGTTCCTGCCTATCTGGGTGGCTGTACTGGAGAAGGTAAATAACACATTATCCTTAATCTGGGAACACTTTGATACCATATGGGCCACCATTCGTAATGTAGGCATTGCCATTGGCGTGGCTAAGGTTGGTATGTTGGTGTTCAATGCCATTACAGCGGCCAATCCCATTGGTATGATTGTACTGGCCATTGGTGCCCTGATAGCAGGGATCACCATACTGATAAAACGCACCGAAGGGTGGGCCAATGCCTGGCAAGGGATCAAACTGGTAGCAAGTGCACTCATCAAAGCTGTAGACCTTGACTTTAAAATGATGTGGGATAGCGCCACATTTGGTTTAAACCTACTGTGGCTGCAGTTCAAATCATTTGGCCAATGGGTAAGCGGCTTATTCAGTAACATCGGTAAGGCTTTGCAGTTGGCTTTAGACATGGACTTTTCAGGAGCCAAAGTGGCCTTGACGGCGCCCATCAAAACGGCGGCAAGTGATGAGATCGACCGGTTGAAAGCGGAACGCCAAAAGGATATAATGACCTATAAGAATGCCCACGTCGAAAATGCAAAGGCATTCAATTCAGGCGTTGAGATGATTGGTAAACTGCGCTGGAAAGGGAAACAGGAAATGGAGGCGGAAGGTGAAACAGCAGATAGCCCCTTTGCCGCCGATGGATCACCGGCAGGTGCTTCAGGTGGAAGTGCCTCCGGATCGGATGCCGTCAATAAGATTACCGGCCATGCCGGGCAGGTAAAAAGCATTAACGTGAACATTGATTCGTTTGTAAAAGGCGGTATCAATACCGAGAATACCACTCTTAAAAACATGGATGAGAACGAGCTTGAGCAATGGATGACCAATATGTTTATGCGGGTGGTACGTAATGTGGAAACATCTTATTAAGAGCCTCTAGCCTCTAGCGGCTAACAGCTAAAAGCTAACAGTATGAGGGAAACCCTTGAATACATACAGATGCTGGATCGGGTGGCAGGCGTTATCGACAAGCTACCTGCCCGTGCGGCTACTGAGGCGGTGAACTTCAGTAAAGAACGGTTCCGGGCGCAAAACTGGGTGGATAATGGTACCGGGCCATGGCCTAAACGGAAGCCGGTGAAAAGCGAAAGCCGTAAGCGATCCGGGCGCGCTACCTTAGTGGATACCGGCAGGCTGCGCCGTTCCATCCGTAAGGTGAGTGTGACAAGGGAACGAGCAGTAATAGGAACGGATGTACCCTATGCCCAAGCCCATAACGATGGCTTCAGGGGGCGGGCTACCCAGAATGTGAGGGCACACACCCGAAAGAACCGGGAAGAGGCCAGGAGCCGGGATGCGTCAGGCCGTTATAAAAAGAAAAGTAGTGCCGGTGGTTCTATCCAGGTAAAGGCTCATACCCGCACTCAAAATATGAATTTACCCAGGCGGCGGTTTATTGGGTCTTCATCTGTATTGGACAGACGCATTACGCGAATGATGACGGCGGAGCTCATGAGGGCGATTAAGCAATGATTAATGTTGAATGGTAAATGATTAACGACGCCGCCATTAATAATTTATAACTAATCATTAATAATTATGGAAACTATGAGACAACGAATCACCAGGAAACAGAAGGCCGGAGAACCGTTAAGCCTGGATGAGCAGGAGCATATTAATGCTATGAGGCAATATCTATCGTCAATTAAACCTGGTCGAAGGATCGATGAGGCGTCCTTTATCCAACAGGGTGACCAACTTCTTGATAAAATGTGTGAAGGCACTAATATTGGGAAATTCACTGTCTAAGTTTTTGATGAAATACAATACAGCTTTATTCACCAATGCTTTGTCGGGATTACTGACAGACGAGGCTTGTATAATATAGTAGCTCATTATTTCGGTAGCAGTTTCATATTCACAGCGTACAATGTGCATATTACACTCATAATAATCAGCTAAAAACTCCTTATCCATAATTTATAATTATTACAATGGATCAAATATACCAAAAGATAATAGAAACGTTTAACGCCAATAGCCAGGTGTTTGTTGAGCGTAATTTACCACCGGTGCGTCAAGTGGATATTTACATGGGACAGCCGGATGCCCCGGAGATCTTTGAACTATTTTTACCGGGTGTGTTTGTGGAATGGGGCATCACGCCGGGCACCAATGGCGAACCAGATCAGCTGCAGCTCGATTTTCACATCCTACAGGAGCCGGGTACACACACAGAGCATTTCAGCGCCAGGCTAACGGAAGGGCTGGAGTACATCCTGATGGTGAAAACAGTCAAGTACCTGGTGAACCGCTTACGGGCCGAAAACAGTACCCCACTCACTTATGCCGGTGAGCGCCCACGGGTAACCCCTTTCTTCAAATATCACATTGTGAGTTATACCTGCTCCATTGATAGCGATACGGGAAGCCTCACTGCCGGTGAAAATAAGGATGTGCAATTAACCGGCTATGAATTGACGTCTGGGAAGCTTCAAAAAAATGAAGCTGAGCCACCGGCCCCGGTGATTGAAATCTATTAAACAAAAAGCCCGGTCACTGAGCGTAGTCGAAGTGCCGGGCTTTTAAATATGATTTAAATGCTGTTTAATACCGTTGTGTATTCTTATCGATGATGGCTTGTAACTCGCCGCTTTCCTTCAATCGCTTCAGTTCTTTTTCGTATAGCTCTTCGTGTAGTTGAGCTTCCTTTTCATAGATTGCAACCTGGGGAATATCGGCCATTCCTTTTAACGATTCAATACGCATGGAAGCCCTTGACCTTAATGGGTAGTTATAATCTGCTAATACTGATTTGGCATCCTCCAGTTGAATATCAACAGCGTTTAAAGCGCCACTCAATTTTTGTACAGATTTAACCCTCGATTTTTTCAATGTCTTCCTTGTTTCTTCACTGAGCCGAACTGTTTTAACAGTAGTCCCATACAATTCATATTCCACTTTTTCAAAAACAAGGTTCTTAACCGCCTTTTTAAAAGAAATCTTATCAGAAATATAAAGTTGTGAGGTAGCCGAAAGGCTCACTGTTAAAGTCAAAAGTAGGATGAGTGTTCTCATGGTTCTATTGGATTTTATACTATTACGCATAATTGCTGAATAAGTTTAGAATAGCTGCATTTGTTGTTGTCGTATTTGATTCAGGCGCCTAAGTTCTTGTTTAGCCGGGGCCCCTAAATAAGTATAATAGGTTTTACGGCTAATGTGGTATTGAGGCTTGATAATTTCATTAAAGACATATTCCTGACTGATACCTTTCTTGGTATTATCAAGTGTAATGTTCTGAATGTCGATCATTCGTTGTAAAATATTCCTCCTGTTATACGCCATCTTGCCCCTCTATCTTACCTGTTTTACAAAAATAACTGTTTTAGTATAATAAAAAAGCCCGATAGTTAAAATAACTACCGGGCTTAATTAAATATCAGGCCTTATTATTTCCTGATTATGGTTTTGTATATTTGCTTGTATGTTTTGTTAACCTTATTATCCATCAGTACCAGGGCAAGCCAAATAAAAAAGAGTATGATACAGAATATCATTAGCGGTATTATTGCCACCATTACAGGCGGGGTGGCACTTATGTTTGTTGCGTTTGTGGTAAGTATAGCACTGCCCAAAAGTGCAGTAATAGCAATGCTGAAAGAAAAGAAAATCCTACGCGCAATGCGGTATCTCTTCACTACTTTCCTGCTGTCTTTAACAGCTTTGCTTTTGCCGCTTAATAAGCTGTTTGTTTTTTCAGTGTGTTTATTGTTTGCTTTCATAGTATTAATGCTTGTTTATGATTATGCTATTGCTAAGTTCACCGGCGTTATCAGGTCAGTAGAAGAAAAAGACATCGACAACTGGACACACCAACTTGCTATGTGCGACCGCAACGATACTGAGCGCATAAAAATGATTAAGGCAAAGCTTAAAGAGTTGCATAAATAGGTTCATTTCTTTTTAACTTTATACTTGGTTGCCAGCTTTTCACTACCCCTGATCATCGGGTTTCCTTCTTTTGTGCTTAAGTGTTGGCTGTAACTGTTGTCATCAATCATCTTTAAACGCTCGTTATCGTAGCTTTCAAAGGCATTTAAAACCACATTAATGGTAAACCTAAAAACCTTTGCTCGCTTCAAACGGTTGAGTACAACAAAGCAATCCTCCAGGCTTAGGTAATAATAATCGACCAGTATCTCTGTTGCCAGGTCGAGTGCTGTTTCCTTGTTCATGCCATCACCAAAACTAAGTGATGTTTCAATTATGATGATGGCCATAGCCTCAGATAACTTTTGTTCACCCTCGTCTTTCTTTAATAATGCCATGCTGGGAAAGTTACCCCTGAGTACTTTCTCAGGGGTAAACTTTACAAAATGGCGAATCAATTCACGATTGGAAGCTCCGACGGAGATCATCTGCATCACTCCCTGTTGTTGCTTTGCCGGTTTGTTTTCCATTCTTCAGTAGGTTAAGGATTTTATTTAACTGTGAGTTGATAAATTTCAAGTCTGCATTGTTCCGGTAAAAGGGATCCAGCTGATTCCAATTGTGGAGAATGTACTTCCAGGCGGCCAGAGCTTCAGCAGAACCACCGGAAATAGAAGTGAGGTGCTTGCCTATTTGCTTGAGTGATCCACCGT
>JAEINY010000107.1 GCA_016342595.1 Marinilabiliaceae bacterium | reverse complement strand
TATGAACGTTTTTTCGAGATTGTCGCATCGCCACACCTGCAAGGATGGGCTATGAGCAGTGCCCTTCTGGGATGTCTTTTGGGAGCGGTTTCGTCAGGCTATTTCACAGACCGCTTTGGCCGAAAATTTCCACTCATCGGGGCGGCGGCGCTCTTTACAATTTCTGCCATTGGTACGGGAGCGGCCAGCCAATTTACACCTTTTATTATTTACCGCTTGATTGGCGGACTCGGCATTGGTTTGGCATCAGCTATTTCGCCCATGTATATTGCTGAGGTAGCTCCGGCAAAAATGCGCGGACGACTGGTTTCCATCAACCAGATGACCATTGTTATCGGGATTCTTTTAGCGCAGGTCATCAATTTCCTGATTGCAGACAAAGTTCCGGCAGATGCATCAAACACAGAAATCCTCGCTTCCTGGAATGGACAAACAGGCTGGCGATGGATGTTCTGGGCTGAAACAGTACCGGCAGCTACTTTTTTCCTGCTGGCCTTTTTTATTCCTGAAAGCCCCCGCTTCCTGGCAAAAGCAGGCCGACACGGTGAGTCACAGCGCATACTGGCCCGTATCGGAGGAAAAGAATATGCGCTTCAGGAAGAGAAAAACATTGCTGAGACCATGAAGGAAGCTTCCGCCAAAGTGAACTGGAAAGAACTCACAAGCAAGAAACTGAGACCAGTGATGCTCATTGGATTGGTACTGGCAGTATTCCAGCAATGGTGCGGCATCAATGTGATTTTTAATTATGCAGATGAAATTTTTTCTTCAGCCGGGTATTCAGTGGGCGACATGCTTTTTAATATCGTTATTACCGGTACCGTTAATTTGGTTTTCACCTTGCTGGCCATGCGCATGGTGGATAGTTGGGGACGTCGCAAGTTAATGTTGTTGGGCTCTGTTGGCTTGGCTGCCATTTATTTTTTATTGGGAGGAAGCTACTTTTTCGAAGTGAAAGGCCTGGCTATTTTAGTATTGGTGTTGCTCGCAATAGGTACTTACGCCATGACTTTAGCCCCAATTACATGGGTGGTACTTTCCGAAATTTTCCCCAACCGCCTGCGGGGTGCAGCTATGGCGATTGCGACCACCGCTCTTTGGACAGCTTGTTTTGTTTTGACCTACACCTTCCCCATTCTCAATAAAATACTGAATGCCAGCGGTACTTTCTGGCTATACGCGGTAATTTGCGTGGCCGGCTTCCTTTTTATATGGAAGAAATTGCCGGAGACCAAAGGTAAATCGCTGGAAGAGATTGAACATGAAATTGTAAAATAACATGAGAATTACTAACTTTTTAATCATAGGTCTTCTTGCTTTTATGTGGGCATGTGGCCAAAACAATATTCACCAAATTGACCTTGCAGGTGACTGGACATTTCAAATGGACTCTTTGGACCAGGGAATTTCGAACCAATGGTATTCAAAAGAATTACCTGAGACCATTCAGTTACCGGGTTCGATGGTTGAAAATGGTAAAGGAAAGCCGGTAGGCCCCCACACCCATTGGGTAGGAAATCTAAGAAATAAAAAATGGTTTGAACATGAGAATTACAAACCGTATCTAAGCGCGGACGAATTCTTGTTCCCATACTGGCTGATTCCTGAGAAACATTATTACGGAGCAGCCTGGTATCAAAAAAATGTGGATATTCCTTCTACATGGAAGGGACAGAATATTGAATTATACCTGGAGCGCTGTCATTGGGAGACACAAGTTTGGATTGATGGACAAAAAGCTGGAATGCGAAACAGTTTAGGTACGGCACATCGTTATGATCTCAGCGACCTGTTAACTCCGGGTAAGCATAAAATTTCAATCTGTGTCGACAACCGCACCAAAGATCTGGATGTAGGTCCCGATTCTCACAGTGTATCTGATCACACACAAAGTAATTGGAATGGCATTGTGGGCGATATTAAGCTGTTAAAAAAAGCACCCCTCTTCATTGCCAATGTTCAAATTTTCCCTGATGTGGCAAACAAAACTGCTCGTGTCGAAATCGAGGTGAAAGATCGTACAGCAGCAAATGGTAAAACCCGGATTCATGTGCAAGCAGCAAGCATGGGTAGTGAGCAAGTTATTCGTGTGAAGGCCATGGAAAAAGTAATTGATAATCATTCAAAGACAATTGTGATTGATTATCCCATGGGGGATCATGTCAGGTTGTGGGATGAATTTAATCCAAACTTATACCAGCTAAGGGTTGAAGTAAAATCAGGTGCGGGTACCGATGTGCGGGAAGTACAATTTGGGATGCGCGAATTTAAAGCTAAAGGAACTCAATTTGCTGTGAACGGCCGCCCGATCTTTCTACGTGGGACCCTTGAATGTGCCATCTTCCCCAAAACAGGCTATCCGCCGACTGATGTGGACTCCTGGAAAAGAATTATCAACATCTGCCGTGCACATGGTTTAAATCACATCCGCTTTCACTCATGGTGTCCTCCTGAAGCAGCTTTCCTTGCTGCTGATGAGCTTGGATTCTACCTTCAGGCGGAGTGTTCCTCATGGGCCAATTCAACAAGCTCCGTGGGTGATGGAAAACCAATTGATAAATGGCTTTATAATGAAAGTGAACGTATGATTCGCGAGTATGGGAATCATCCATCATTCTGTCTGATGGTTTATGGAAATGAGCCGGCGGGGAAAAATCAAGGAAAATATTTGGGAGACTTTGTCAATTATTGGAAAGCCAAAGATAACCGCCGGGTATATACTAGTGGTGCGGGCTGGCCAGCCATACCCGAAAATGATTATCACAATGTTCCCTGGCCACGTATTCAAGGGTGGGGCGAGCAACTGCGAAGCATTATCAATGCCCAGGCTCCCCGCACCAACTACGATTGGCTGGATAAGCTGGGTGATAACGACCGTCCCGTTGTCAGCCACGAAATAGGGCAATGGTGTGTCTATCCCAATCTGAAAGAGGTCGAAAAATATGATGGTGTATTAAAAGCCAAAAACTTTGAGATTTTCAAACGCAGCCTCGAAGCACATCAAATGGATCACCTGGCAGATAGCTTCCTGCTAGCCTCAGGTAAGCTGCAAGCATTGTGTTATAAAGCTGATATTGAAGCCGCCCTTCGCACTCCCGGTTTTGCGGGTTTCCAGCTACTCGACCTGCACGATTTCCCGGGGCAGGGAACCGCTTTGGTAGGTGTTCTTGATCCCTTCTGGGAGGAGAAAGGATACATCTCTCCGGAGGAATACAGTCGCTTCTGTAATGAGACAGTGCCGCTGGCACGTTTTGCAAAGCGTATTTTTAAAAGCAATGAAGAGATTGTTGCTGATATAGAGCTTGCTCATTTTGGCCCCAAAGAGTTGCAATCAATTAATCCAAAATGGAAGATTGTTGATCAACATGGAAAAGTGATTCAGAAAGGCGTGTTAGCTTCCACCACTATCAAATGGGGAAACGGGATAAAGTTAGGGACGATAAATACAACAATTCCTGCAAAATCGGCCAAACAATTAACACTTGAAGTTGAAGTGGCCGGCTTCTCCAACAGCTGGGATATATGGGTTTATCCTTCGGAACAGCAGAAGCTCAAAGAGGATATTTTAGTCGTACAGAAGTTTAATAAGCAAGCCATGTCAACATTAGAAAAGGGCGGAAAAGTTTTACTGACTGTTAAAAAAGGTAGTATCAAACCGGAAGCGGGTGGCGACATCGGGATCGGCTTCTCCAGCATATTCTGGAACACTGCCTGGACGGGCGGACAAAAACCACATACATTGGGTGTACTGGTAAATCCTGAACATCCGGCACTGGCCGACTTCCCAACTGAATACCATAGTAATTGGCAATGGTGGGATGCCATGAGCCATTCCAATGCTATTATGCTCGAAGGATTTTCAAAACCAGTTCAGCCAATTGTAAGGGTAATTGACGACTGGGTAAGCAATCGCCAGTTGGCACTTGTTTTTGAGGCAAAAGTGGGTAATGGAAAACTGGTTGTTTCTGGTATAGATTTACTAAGCAATAATGAAAATAGACCAGAAGCACAACAGCTATTGTATAGCCTGACAAAATACATGACAAGTAACCAATTTAACCCTGCAGTTGAATTAACGACCAAGGACATTACCGGCCTGTTTAACAATTAAGGGATGATAGCTATCAAACCTCTTTGTGGTTATAAAAGGGTAATCCTGGAAGGATTGAATTTGAATAACCACGGGTGACAACCCGTGGATTCAACAACGCTAAATAAAGAACTCTGGAGGAGTTCAACTTTTAATTTTGATAGCACCTAAAATAATAAAACAAAAAGTAAACTCAACATTCGGCATCAAAAATCACTGTGGCAATAGCTACTTGTCGAAATTATAGCACATAAAATCATGAACAATAGCGTAAAAGCCTGGAAAGAAAAAGTAGTCATCCCCACCTACGGAATAGGAGAACCCGAAAAGAATCCGATCTTCCTGGAGAAACGTGTCTACCAGGGAAGCAGCGGCGTGGTCTATCCCCATCCGGTGATCGAAAAAATTGAGGATAAAAAAACGGATAAGGAATGGAATGCCATCTACCTGGAAAATAAATACCTGAAGATCATGATTCTCCCTGAACTGGGCGGTCGTGTACAGATGGCTTACGACAAAGTGAAACAACGTCACTTTGTTTATTACAACCAGGTGATCAAACCAGCTCTGGTAGGCTTAACCGGTCCCTGGATTTCAGGAGGTATTGAGTTCAACTGGCCGCAGCATCACCGTCCTTCCACCTACGATCCGGTAGATTCATTAATAGAAGAAAATGAAGATGGCAGTGTGACCGTTTGGTGCAGCGAGCTCGAACGCATGTTCCGTACCAAAGGCATGGCCGGATTCACACTCTATCCGGATAAGGCCTACATGGAAATTAAAGTAAAACTGTATAATCGCACGCCCCATCCACAAACATTTCTGTGGTGGGCCAATCCGGCAGTAAAGGTAAACGACGATTACCAGTCAGTCTTCCCGCCTGATGTAAATGCAGTGTTTGACCATGGAAAACGTGATGTCTCCAGCTTCCCCATTGCAACAGGAACCTATTACAAGGTGGATTACTCAGCCGGTGTGGACATTTCTCGTTATAAAAACCTCCCGGTGCCTACCAGTTACATGGCCATCAAATCGAAATACAACTTCGTGGGTGGTTTTGAAAACGACAGCCAGGGAGGATTGCTACACGTAGCCGATCATCATCAATCACCCGGTAAAAAACAATGGACCTGGGGAAACAGTGATTTTGGTCAAGCCTGGGACCGCAACCTGACTGACGAAGATGGGCCATACATCGAGCTGATGTGCGGTGTGTATACCGATAACCAGCCTGATTTTAGCTGGCTACAACCCTACGAAGAGAAGAGTTTCAACCAATATTTCATGCCCTATCGCGACCTGGGGGTGGTAAAGAATGCCACCAAAGAAGCGATGCTAAACCTGGAGGAAGAAAACGGCAACTTCCGCTTAAAAGTTTACACCACGGGTGAATACCCCCAGTCGACAGTAACACTAATAAGTGAAGGTAAAACAGTGTTCGAAACAACAGTTGACTTTTCGCCGGAGATGAGTTTGAGCGAATTAATTGAGTCAAACATTAACCTCGAAGATTGCTACATCTCGGTGCGCTCTCAGTCCGGTAAAGTATTAGCAGACTGGCAAACTGAAACGGAAACGCTCAAGCCTATCCCCGATCCGGCTAAAGCAGCCAAAGCACCGGAAGAGATCAACTCCACTGAGCAGCTTTATCTGAGAGGCCTTCACCTGGAGCAGTACCGCCATGCCACTTATGATCCGACGGATTATTACCTGGAGGCATTAAAAAGAGAACCGGGCGATGTACGTAATAACAATGCCATGGGATTATGGCTCATGCGTCGTGGTCAGTTTGCCAAAGCAGAACCTTATTTCAGAACAGCTATTGAGACACTGACGGAGCGTAATCCCAATCCTTATGATGGAGAATCCTTATACAACCTGGGGTATTGCCATCGCATGCAAGGGAAGCAGGAAGAGGCCTATGAATCATTCTTCAAATCGACCTGGAATGGAGCATGGCAGGACAGCGGATTTTTCAACGCTGCACAAATTGATGCCACATGGGGTAATCACGAAAAAGCGCTTGAACTGGCCGACCGCTCACTGTGGAGAAACTGGTTGAACCAGAAAGGGCGTCACCTGAAAATAGCACTGCTGCGTACGTTGGACAAAAAAGAGGCGGCCCTGAAATTAATTGAAGAGTCGCTGGAGATGGATCGCTTCAATTTTGGTGCACTGTATGAGAAATACCTGTTGCTGAACGATGACAGTATATTGACTCAGATGAAAGAGTTGATGCGAGCCAATGTACACAACTACATCGAGTTCTCACTGGACTATGCCATGGCTGGTTTTTATAAAGAAGCCATTGACTATATCTCACTCTACTTAGACGGTAACAAAAAGGCCTATCCAATGGCCTGGTACTTTAAAGGTCATTACCTGCAACAAGCCGGTAAAACCACAGAGGCATCAGAAGCGTTCAAAACAGCTGCCTCCATGTCACCGGATTACTGTTTCCCCAACAAGCTGGAAGAGTTACTGGTATTACAGGAAGCTGTGATGATAAATCCGGCAGATGCCAAAGCCTGGTACTACATGGGTAACTTCTGGTATGGCGCACGACAACACACCGAAGCGAAAGAATGTTGGGAAAAGTCGCGTGAGCTGGACAACACCTATCCTACTGTACACCGTAACCTGGCACTAGCCTACTATAACAAACAGGATGATGCAACTGCGGCCAGAAAATCCCTGGAAAAAGCTTTTGAATTGGACACAACAGATGCTCGTGTGTTGATGGAGCTGGATCAGCTATACAAGAAGCTGGGTGTTTCGCAGGCTGATCGTCTGGCAATGCTTGAACAGTACCCTGAATTAGTGAATTTCAGAGATGATCTCTATCTGGAAAGAGCGACATTGCTCAATTTGAAAGGCGAAGAAGAAAAAGCGCTTGAACTGATCATGAACCGTATCTTCCACCCATGGGAAGGAGGCGAAGGAAAAGTGACCGGCCAATACCTCTACAGCCACATCGAACTGGCTAAGAAGGCCATCCTAACAAAGCGGTATAAAGAGGCGATCGGGCATCTGGAAGCAACTTTTGAATATCCACACAATCTTGGTGAAGGAAAATTATTTGGTGCGCAGGAGAATGATACCAATTACTGGTTGGGATGTGCATACGAAGGGCTTGGCAATGAAGAAAAAGCAAATGCTGCCTGGGAAAAAGCAGCTTTCGGACTTTCAGAACCAACAGCAGCCATGTATTATAACGATCAGCAACCTGACAAAATTTTCTACCAGGGATTGGCACTTCAAAAACTGGGACGCCATGACGAGGCCAACAGTCGATTCAATAAACTGTTAAAATTTGGCGAGAAGCAGCTGTTTGTACCTTTTAAAATGGACTACTTTGCAGTGTCATTACCCGATTTACTGATCTTTGAGGAAGACCTGCAAAAACGCCATGAACAACATTGTCACTATTTGATGGGATTGGGTCACTTAGGATTAGGCAATTCTACCAAAGCAGCATCTGAGTTTGAGCAAATCTTAAAATCAGACAAATACCACATCGGCGCATTAATGCATAAGAAGTTGATCTGATAGCAATAGAGCAAATATCAACCGCTTGGTACTGGTTGGTATTTGCTTATTTTTCCTTATTTTTAACACCTAAACACAAGATAAAATAATGAAAATATCACTACAGACTTGTGCATTTGCTGGTTTATCTCTTTTCACAACATCTTGTTTAATACAAGAGAAAGCTAAAACACCCAATTTCCTTTTTATCCTGGTTGATGATTTGGGATACATGGATGTGGGATGCAACAATCCAAATACCATTAATACAAATCACTTCCTAATTTTATGAAAAATCTAAAAACCATTATTGTATCCTTGTTGCTTTGCAGTCTGTTTTCCTGCCAACAAAAGGAAATTGAACTTAAGAAGTCAGACCACGACATGGCATTCTCCCAACTGGCTTCCCGCTGGGACGAAGCCGTACCTCTGGGCAATGCCATGATTGGCGCACTGGTATGGCAAAATGGGGATAACCTACGCCTCTCCCTTGACCGTGCCGATCTGTGGGACCTGCGCCCAATGAAAAACCTGGATACTCCTGAATGGAAATACAAATGGGTTTACGATCAGTGGAAAAAGGACAACTACAAAGCTGTTCAGGAAGCCTTCGATGCACCTTACGACCGCAATCCGGCTCCTTCTAAAATACCTGCTGCAGCACTTGAGTTCAATACTAAATCACTGGGTAGTGTGGATTCGGTAAGGTTATCCATTGCGGATGCTACCTGCGAGGTAAATTGGGAAAATGGAGCACGCCTGCTCACATTTGTGCATGCTTCTGACCAGGCAGGATGGTTCCGTTTCGAAGGCATTGAAAACGGATTGCAACCTGTTATCGTACCCCCTGCCTATAATCTGGAAGGAGAAAGCGATCAGGAGAGCCCGGTAACAGGACAAGACCTGCGTCGTTTAGGATACCCCAAAGGAGACGTGATCACCCATGAAAATCAAATAACCTATAATCAGAAAGGTTGGGGAGATTTTAAATACCAGGTGCATGTATCCTGGAAACAAAAGGGAGATGTATTGGAAGGTTGCTGGAGCATCAGCTCAGAATTTCCGGGATGGGAGAAAACCGCTGATGCCACTGAAGTAGTAAAAGAAGAACAGAAAAAAGGACTTTCGAAAGCCTTCGTCACTCATCGCAACTGGTGGAATGATTTCTGGTCCAAATCATCAGTCACCCTACCCGATCCGGTTCTGGAGCAACAGTGGTATCTGGAACAATACAAATTTGGTTCAGCAGCCCGAAAAGGCGCACCTCCTATCTCTTTACAAGCAGTATGGACGGCAGATAACGGCAAACTACCACCCTGGAAAGGTGACTTTCACCACGATCTGAATACCCAGTTGAGCTATTGGCCTGCTTACAGCGGTAACCATCTGGATTTGGAAGAAGGTTACCTCGACTGGCTATGGAAATACAAGGACACGTTCAAAAAATACACGAAAGACTACTATGAGACCAATGGTTTAAATGTTCCGGGAGTAACCACGTTAACCGGAGCCCCCATGGGCGGATGGATACAGTATTCTTTCGGACCCACGGTATCAGCCTGGCTTGCACAGCATTTCTACCTGCATTGGCGTTACTCTATGGACCGCCAATTTCTGGAAGAAAAAGCTTATCCGTGGATCACAGAGGTGGCCATCCATCTGGATGAACTGTCGGTAAAAGATAAAGATGGGATGCGAAAACTACCCATCAGCTCCAGCCCGGAGATTAATGATAATTCACGCTCCGCCTGGTTTGGTCAAACCACCAACTTCGATTTGGCGCTGATCCGCTGGACCTTTGAAAAAGCGGCCGAAGTAGCCACCGAACTGGGAAAAACAGAAGAAAGTAAAAAGTGGCGTAAGGTCCTGGCTGAATGGCCTGACTTTGCAACCGATGAAGCAACCGGGTTAATGTTTACGCCTACCCTTACCTATCATCAGTCACATCGTCATTTTTCACACCTCATGGCCATTCATCCCTTAGGACTGATCGACTGGTCACAAGGAGACGAAGCACAGCAATTGATTACTAAAACCATCGAAAACCTGAAAACGCAAGGATCCGATTGGTGGGTGGGTTACTCGTTTAGTTGGCTGGGCAACCTGCAGGCCCGAATGATGGACGGAGAAGGAGCAGCGGAAACATTGCGTATTTTTGCCAAAAACTTCTGTCTGCAAAATACTTTTCATGTGAATGGTGAGCAGCACGACAAAGGTTATTCTAAATTTAAGTATCGCCCCTTTACACTGGAAGGAAACTTTGCCTTTGCCTCTGCGATTCAGGAGATGCTGATTCAAAGTCATACCGGTATTGTTAAGATTTTTCCAGCCATCCCGTCAAGCTGGAAAAATATTTCATTTGATCAATTGAGAACCGAAGGAGCTTTTCTAATCTCTGCCGAAAAGAAGAATGGTGAAGTCACACAAATCACTATTGAGGCAGCAAAAGATGGTGAGATTAGGATGGAAAATCCATTTACGGGAGGCTTGTTTACTTCAGAACATCCCTCAACCGCCATGGAAAACATCATTACGATGAAGCTACAAGCCGGCCAGAAAGTGATCCTGAAAGCCAAATAAGTTATACGCATCAAGGAATGAATCCCAAAGGGCATATGCGACAACTTAAGGGAAAATTAATAAACAGAGAAGAACAAAAAAAATGAAACCATATCAATATTATACAATTATCGCCATTTTAATCATGATGGGTTCCTGCCAGGGGATATCAAAAAAACAATCGAAACTAAAACTTTGGTATGAAACACCAGCAGAAGCCTCCATTCCCGATGATCCTGGCGGGTGGAAAGATGATCCGGAGTGGCTCAAAGCATTACCGTTAGGAAATGGGGCCTTGGGTGTAATGGTGTTTGGTGATGTCAATCACGAGCGTATCCAACTGAATGAAGAGAGCATGTGGTCGGGCAGCCCCGATGATAATGATAATCCTGAAGCTTATGGCGCACAGGCTAAAATACGCCAATTACTATTCGAAGGTAAATATAAGGAAGCCACTAAACTGACAAACAAAACTCAGATTTGTAAAGGACGTGGCACCGGCCATGGTAATGGTGCAAAAGTCCCCTTTGGTTGTTTTCAGACTTTGGGTGACTTATGGATAGATCAGGCGAAAGAGACAGCCTACGAAAATTACCATCGGGAGCTTGACCTGGAGGAGGCTGTCGTTCGTGTCAGCTATTCACAGGAGGGAGTCAATTATCAGCGTGAGATTTTCACCAGTCATCCCGACCAGGTGATGGTGGCTCATTTTACAGCCGATAAATCCGGTCAGATCTCATTTACCTGTACCATCGATCGCCCCGAACGATTCCGTACCTATACCGAAAACAACCAGCTGGTTATGTCTGGTTCTCTTTCGGATGGCAAGGGAGGCAATGGCTTGCAATATATGACACGGCTTAAAGCAGTCAATAAAAATGGAACGGTAAGCTATCGCGATTCAAAACTGATTGTTGAAAATGCCGACGAAGTAACGCTCTTCCTATCCGCATCAACTGATTATGTATTAAGTTACCCTGAATACAAAGGGCGCGATTATAAAAAACTGACCAAGCAAAACCTAAAGAAGGCTGTTGGAAAAAACTATGATGAATTATTTGAAGCACATAAAAAGGAATACCAGTCCTATTTTCAACGGGTAAGTCTTGATCTCACACCGCAAGAGATCGCTCAGATTCCAACTGATCAACGTTTGAAAAAATTTAAAGAAACAAAGTCGGATCCCCATTTGGCAGAATTGTTATTTCAATATGGCCGTTACCTGCTCATCTCATCATCGCGCCCAGGCACACTTCCGGCCAACTTACAGGGAATATGGGCCAATAAAATTCAGACACCCTGGAATGGCGATTACCATACCGATGTAAATGTGGAAATGAACTATTGGCCGGTGGAAGTGACCAACTTGTCGGAGATGCATCTGCCATTGTTCGATTTAATTGAATCGATAGCGGAACCGGGTAAAAAAACAGCCCAAATACATTACAACCTCAAGGGGTGGGTGGTTCACCCGGTCACCAATGTATGGGGGTATACCTCGCCGGGTGAAGTGGCCAGTTGGGGTTTGCATTCCGGAGGCGGTGCCTGGATTTCTACACATATTGGAGAGCACTACGCCTTTACGGGTGATAAGGCGTTTCTGAAAAGAATGTACCCCATTTTGGAGAGTTCGGTACAGTTTTATATGGGATGGCTGGTTGAGCATCCCCAAACCGGTAAACTGGTTTCTGGACCGGCCGTTTCGCCTGAAAATACCTTTATTGCACCTGATGACAGCAGGTGCCAAATCAGCATGGGACCGGCACACGACCAGCAGGTTATCTGGCAACTATTTACCGATTACATCCTGGCCTCAAAAGAACTGGGTATTGACAATTCATTTGTAAATCAAGTGCTACAGGCAAAAAGCAATCTGGCAGGCCCACAAATAGGTTCCGATGGACGGTTAATGGAGTGGCCTGAAGAGTTTCCTGAAGTAGAACCGGGACATCGTCATATTTCACATCTGTTTGCACTACACCCGGGCGCACAGATCAACATGGAACAGACTCCCAAACTCACAGCGGCAGCTAAAAAATCATTGGACCACCGGATTGAAAATGGCGGCGGCCATACCGGCTGGAGTGCTGCCTGGTTAATTAGTCAATATGCCCGCTTACAGCAAGGCGATAAAGCCAAAGAAAGCCTCAATACGGTGTTGGCAAAAAGCACCTCTCCTAACCTGTTTGGGCAACACCCACCATTCCAAATGGATGCCAATTTCGGAGCGACTGCCGGCATTGCCGAAATGCTGATCCACAGTCACGCCGGTGTGATCCGTCTACTTCCGGCACTCCCCTCCGTGTGGCCAACCGGAGAAGTAAAAGGATTAAAGGCACGTGGAGGTTATGAAGTGGATATAAAATGGGAAAATGGAAAATTAACAGAAGCCCAAATTTATTCTGAAAATGAAAATGAAGTAAGGATCAAATACGGCGAAACCGAAAAGGATGTACGCATAAATGCGGATAGTAAAATTAAATTCCGCATTAATTAAACGATCATCAATAGATCATCAGCCTGCTCAAAAAAGAACAACAGTGTGCGTTTAAAAAAGGTATCAAACACTTTTTTGAGTGGGCTGAATAATTCAAACAACCACATTACAAATAACATTCTCCATCATTTTCCCATAAACATCTATTTCACACAATAGCTGGCATGCCTAATTTCACCCTCCTAATTAACTGAAATAATCATGATCAAAAAACTGTTTTTAACATTAACTATCTTACTTTTTGCGGTAGGTTTTTTATTCGCGCAAAATAGCATCAACCTGTCTGGTGAATGGCAGGTAAAGCTGGACACCGGCAATGAACTGATTCAGAAATTCCCCGACCGGTGTACTCATGAAGGAAGCATTGAATTGCCTGCCTCACTGGCCGAAAAAGGATTTGGTTTTAAAACCGAAGGATCAGACTTTGGCATACTGACTCCGGAGTACAAGTATGTGGGTAAAGCCTGGTACAGTCGTGAAATTGAAATCCCCAAAAAGTGGAAAAACAAAAAGGTGGAAATTTTCCTGGAACGCGTTCTTTGGGAATCAGTGATAATTATTGACGGAAAAGAATTGAGCCGCCAGGATGCATTGGGAACTCCGCATTTCCATCAATTAGGAAAACTCACACCAGGCAAGCATAAACTGACCATTCAGGTGGATAATGAAATGATCCATAACATCGGGGACAAAGGACATGCCTATGGCGAATACACCCAAAGTATCTGGAACGGCATTGTGGGTAGAATGGAAATGAAGGCTTATGATCCGGTAAAGATTGCTTCAGTGAAAACCTTCCCTGATATAATAACGGATGAAATAGAGGTTAAGCTTGAAATTAAGGCTGACATAAAAACGAAGGCAAAGGTTAACTATGAAATTGTATCGTTGACATCCGGAGAGGTGATATTATCGGGAAATACGGAGCAAAAACTGTCAGAACAGGATAATACTATCACACTAAAAATCCAGGCCAATGGTCAACTGAAAAAATGGAGCGAATTCACGCCCGAAGTCTATGTCCTGCGAACATCCATTAAAGCCGGTAAATATACTGACAATCATGAAACAGAGTTTGGATTCTATCAGGTAAGCCACGATGGAACAAAACTTCTGATTAATGGAAAACCAATTTATTTAAGAGGTAACCTCGATTGTGTCCATTTTCCATTAACCGGTTACGCTTCATGTAATGTGGATGAGTGGGAGCGCATCTTCAAAATATACAAAGACTACGGATTAAATCATGCCCGTTTCCACTCCTGGTGCCCGCCCGAAGCGGCTTTTAAAGCGGCCAACCGGGTTGGTATCTACCTCCAGGCAGAAGCCTCTATCTGGATCGATTGGTGGATGTCGGAGAATATGATTGTAAAAGGGCGCCCCGAGATGGATACCAAAGGCTACCCCAAAGGATTGGGTTATGACACTGTTCGTGATAGCTTCGTGATAGCTGAGATGAACCGGGTGGTTGACGTATATGGTAACCATCCATCTTTCACCATGTTTTGTATCGGTAATGAGTTGGGCAATTCTGATTTTGAGGTGATGAAAACGTGGGTGGATGATTTGAAAAAGAAAGATCCAAGAAGACTGTATGCCGTTTCTACAGCCCGTAAAATCACCGATGTTGATGACTACTGTGCGACGCATTATATTCAAGGCGTGGGGCGTACCCGAGGCTTAAATGGTCCGCATACCGATTGGGATTTTGAAAAGACCTATTCAAAGATGAATATCCCCATCATTGCTCACGAGATTGGTCAGTGGCCGGTTTACCCCAAATGGTCAGAAATTGACAAATACACCGGGGTGCTCAAAGCCAGAAACTTTGAAGAATTCAAGGCTCAGGCCGAAAAAAATGGCATCGCCGACCAAAACGAAGACTTTGCCAAAGCATCAGGGGCCCTCAACCAGATCATGTACAAATACGAGACGGAATCGTTCTACCGCACAGCCAGTTGTGCCGGGGTGCAGCTTTTAAGCATCCAGGATTATCAGGGACAAGGAGAAGCTTTAATAGGATGGCTCGATGCTCATTGGGACAGCAAAGGGATTACTACGCCAAAGCAATTCAGGGAACATTACAACACAACTGTTCCTGTATTGCGCATGAAGAAGTATGTGTGGACCACAGATGAAACATTTACTGCAACAGCCCAATTGTCACATCATGGAGCAGCGCCATTAAATGCTGAATGCAATTGGACTATTAGCAACGAAAAAGGTCAGCTTATTTCAAACGGTACTTTCAGCACCAGTACATTTGCATTAGGCTCTCTTTCAAATTTAGGAACCATTAATTTTAACCTGAACCAGATTAAAAAAGCGGAAAAACTAACTGTTTCGATAGATGTAACCGGAACCGAATTCCGTAATCAGTGGGATATTTGGGTATATCCGGCATCCAGGGCAGGAGTTAATCCGAAGGATGTGTTGGTAACAGAAAAACTGGACGATCAGGCCAAAGCAGTATTGGAAAATGGTGGTAAAGTGTTGCTGATGGCACACGAGTCAGGCACTGAGGAAAACTCAGTAAAAGCCCAATTTTACCCGTTATACTGGTCATTAACGTTTTTCCCGGGACAGGGAAAAACATGTATCGGACTCTTATTGAAAGATCAACATCCGGCCTTTACTAATTTCCCTACCTCCTGGCACAGTGACTGGCAGTGGGAATCCATTAGTACTAATGCCAAAGGTTTTATCCTGAATAACATGCCGGAGACCTACAAGCCTATTGCACAGCCGGTAGATGATTTCCACCGTAACAATAAAGTAGGATCTATCTTTGAATTGAAAGTCGGAAAAGGAAAACTTCTGGTGTGTGGCTATGATCTGACTACTGATAAACCGGTAGCCCGACAATTAAAATACAGCTTATTAAACTACCTATCATCATCCGATTTTGATCCTCAATACCCGGTTGATTTCAACTGGGTAAAAAAGACTTTTCCAAGTATACCTCAAGCTGAAAAAGCAGATATTCCGGAAGAATTCAAAGGCGCTATCCTATATGTCAACGCCGCTGCAAAGCTTACTGAGAAAAATAAAAACATTACCTGGACCCCTGAACTGGATGAACTCAAAGTGGCTGACAAAACATCCTACCAGTTAAAAGCCGCTGGTGTATGGAAAGATGATACGGGTGTGGCCTGGCACGGCAAAAAAATGCAATTACAAATTAACTGTCCCGATGGAATACTGGGGTCCTTGTATGTCCATTTTCATGATTGGGATCATAACAAACGTGGTGGTTTACTGGAATTCGAAGGGCGCAAAATGAAGTTAGGCAAGCACGATAAAGATGGCCAATGGGTGAAGTTTCATGTGATGCGTGAAGACAGTAATGATGGTAAACTAATCTTAAAAACCAATGCCCAATCAGGGCCCAACTTAATGATAACAAAAGTAGTGTTGGTAAAGGAATAATACATTAAAAAGGAGGCTTGGGATTATTTTCAAGCCTCCTTTTTTTATTCAAGACCTCCATTCGCATCAATAAACAAGATATTGCGTGCAATCCTTGAAGGCCGTTTGATTTTTGAGAGTCAGGGTGCTCCGGTGGGTGAAGTGCCCCTTCCGGTCGCCAGATGAAGGCTTCCGGTTGCTCAGGTACCCCTTCCGGTTGTAAAATGAAAACTTCCGGGTGTAAAATGAAGGCTTCCGGTCACTCCAATACTCCTTCCGGGTGTAAAATGAAAACTTCCGGTTGCAGAATGAAGGCTTCCGGTCGCTCAAGTACCCTCTCCGGTCGATGGGTGAACCCTTCCGGTCGGCCAAAATGGAATAGCCCGGGCACCCGGAACCACTTATCCGGGGCGCATCACCACTCCCTACTGTTTACTTAAAAAGCTATTGCAGGCAGCATCTTGTTTTATTCGCCAACTGCCAACAATAATCTAAAGGATCCGCACTGAATGCTGAAGTGAATTATTTAGATTGATTCGATATTATCATTCATCTTTGTTATTCTCACGTGAGAATAATTACTTTGTTGCAAGTTGAATGACTATGAAAAAAAATGTTACCATAAAAGATATCGCCCGTGAGCTGGGGGTGCATCATACGACTGTTTCTCTGGCATTACGAAACAGTGACTCCATAAAAAAGGAGACCCGTGAAAAAATTTGGCAAAAAGCCCGTGAATTAGGCTATCGGCCAAATCGTCTGGCTCAAGGCTTCCGTAACAGACGAAGTAATACCATTGGGGTATTGGTGCCAAATATTCAACACCATTTTTTCGCGAAGTTTATCTCCGAAGTTTCTGAAAAAGCGAATGAGGCAGGTTTCTCGGTCATGGTATTTCAATCCAATGAAAAACTGGAGACTGAAAAGAAAAATGTGGATGCTTTAATTGACAATCGTGTGGCAGGAGTCATTGCATCCATTTCCAAAGAAACAATTGAAGGAGAACATTTCGAAATGTTTGTTCAGGAGGATATTCCATTGATCTTTTTCGATCGTGTTCCGCACAGAGAAAACATTTCAAAAGTTATTGTCGATAATTTTCAGAGTGCTTATGAAGCCGTGAGCTTTATGATCAAGTCGGGACGGAAACGCATTGCATTTATCACCGGATCAAGTCATATCAATGTGTACCATGATCGCCTGGAAGGCTATAAGAAAGCGTTAATTGACAATAAAATATCCTTTCAGGAGGAGTTGCTGGTAAGGGGCGACTTTTTCATGGCAGATGGAATTAACGGTGCCCGGCAATTGATGACATTATCCCAAAAACCGGATGCCATTCTTGCAGTTGGAGATGATGTGGGAATTGGCGCTATTAAATACCTAAAAAGTGCCGGATTTCGGGTACCTGAAGATGTGGCTGTCATCGGTTTTGATAATGATCCCATGGGAATGGCCATCGATCCGGAGTTAACCACCGTGGAGCAACCGCTTGAACAGATGGCGGAAATTTCATTGAGTATGTTACTGGGTAAAATCAACTCAAACGAGAAGAAATTGGAAGAGAGAATTTTAAAGGCATCCATTTTAAAAAGAAAATCATGCTAAAAAAAATCATTTTGAACTATTTTTCTCACGTGAGAAAAGTTTTATTCAATGAAAATATGAAAACCAGTTTTTATTTATTCTTTCTATTAGTGGCCCTTGCCTCCTGCACTATTCATACTGATCCACCAAAACCTTATGGCCCTATACCTACCGATAGCCAATTAATGTGGCATGAAATGGAATATTTCAGCCTCGTTTGTTATGGGTTAAACACCTATACCGAAGAAGAATGGGCCTATGGGGATGTGGACCCGAAGTTGTTTAATCCTTCCGATCTGGATACGGATCAGTGGGCTAAAGTAGCCAAAGAGGCTGGTATGAAAGGATTAATATTGGTAGCCAAACACCACGATGGATTTTGTTTGTGGCCCAGCAAGTATAACCACTATTCAGTGAAGGCTACCCCCTGGAAAGATGGAAAGGGCGACGTGTTGGGCGACCTGTCAAAATCATGCAAGAAATATGGACTAAAGCTAGGCGTCTATTTATCCCCCTGGGACAGAAACCATGCCGAATATGGCCGACCAGAGTATGTGCAGTATTTCTATCAACAACTGGAAGAGTTGATGACCCAATATGGGGATATTTTCGAGTTTTGGATTGACGGAGCCAATGGCGGGACCGGTTATTATGGAGGAGCCAATGAACGGAGAAACATCAACCGGACCACCTACTATGGATATGATAGTATCTTCTCGATCATTAAAAAGCACCAACCCCAGGCGGTTATTTTTAGTGACGTGGGCCCCGGAAGCCGTTGGGTGGGTAATGAAGCCGGTTTAGGAAGCGAAACCAATTGGAACACCATTGATACCAAAGGTAAATTCCCGGGTGAGCCGAGTCCTGAATACCACAAAAAGTTAGGGACTGGTGATCCGGATGGAAAAAACTGGGTTCCGGCAGAAGTAAACACTACCCTGCTATGGCCAAAAGCATGGTATTATCATACCGGTCATCAACCACGTAGTTTACAGAACCTGATGGACTTGTATTATACATCTATTGGTCGTGGTTCGCCTTTAAACCTGGGACTAGCAATTGCACCAAGCGGCCAAATTCGCGAGATCGATAAACAGGCGCTACTGAAATTCAATGAACAGGTGAAACGCGAATTCGCAGTGAACCTGGTAAAAAAAGCAAATATTACTGCCAGCGACTATCGCGATAAACATGACGTTTTCGCGCCAGAAAAATGCATCGATGAAAGCACTGACACTTATTGGGCCAGCAACGACAGCGTTCAACAAGCAACACTGATCATCGATTTTGGAGAAGAAACAATCTTTAACCGCTTATTGCTTCAGGAATATATAGCGTTGGGCCAACGAGTACATGCCTTTTCATTTGAGGTTGAAGAGAATGGAAAGTATAGAAAAGTAGCTCAGGGGACAACGATTGGTTACAAACGGATTCTTCGTTTTGAGGATGTAAAAGCTTCAAAAGCACGCATTACAATGACGACCAATGCACCTTGCTTAACCTTGTCGAACCTGGGTATTTATCATGCGCCCCGATTAGTGGCTGATCCGGCTAGCAATTTCGATATTCAGGGAAACCTCAATTTTGATGCCGTAAAAGGGGTTTCCATCTATTATGCTTTAGGCAAAACGCCCAAAGAAACTGACTTCATCAAATACACCAAAGCCATTCATTTACCACTTGGCGGAACGGTTCATTATTATGCCATAGATGAAATTGAAGGCTTTAAAACGGATGTTATCATTAAAGAATTCGGTGTTGCTAAAAACGAATGGAAAGTGGTTTCTGTTGATGGCAGAACAGCGAAAGATGCCGAAAAAGCAATTGATAATGATTCAAAAAGCTTTTTTATAACGGATAATGCCGCCACGAAACATTCTCACGAATTCATCATTGATATGGGCGCTAACCTTTCCATAAACGGATTCTCGTACCTACCTCGTCAGGATGGTGAGAAGACAGGGATCATCTATGAATATGAATTCTATGTGAGCGCTGATGGAAAGGCCTGGGGTAATGCCATAGCTAAAGGCACCTTCAGCAATATTGAGAATAACCCCATTCGTCAGCAAATAAAATTCAATCAAACAATAAACGCCAAATATATGAAACTGGTGTCCCGTTCGGATGTCAGACAAAGTGGAAGTGCTTCTTTTGCTGAGATTGAAGCATTCGCGGTGAACTAAATATAAATTGGCAGGGTCAAACAAATGAAGCTAATG
>JAEINY010000106.1 GCA_016342595.1 Marinilabiliaceae bacterium | reverse complement strand
ATGAGAGCCATTTCAAGATTCTCTGTGAATTACCCGGTGACGGTGCTCATGATTGTTTTGGGTATTGTACTGTTGGGAGGTATTTCCCTCTCACGCCTGGGAACGGATCTGTTTCCCGATCTCCAGAACCCGCGCATTTATGTGGAGGTGAAGTCGGGCGAACGATCACCTGAAGAAATAGAAAAACGATTTGTCGAACAAGTGGAAGCTTTGTCTGTACGCCAGAGTGGTGTCTTGAATGTGTCATCGGTCAGTCGGGTGGGGACGGCTATTGTGACGGTGGAATATGACTGGGATAAAGACATTGATGAAGCGTTCTTAGATCTGCAAAAAGCATTGACACCGATTGGTCAGGATGAAGATGTGGACGAGTTGAATATCTCACGCTTCGATCCAAATGCATCGCCGGTGCTAAAGGCTGCTTTCCACCATCCGGAAATCACCGATATGAATACCTTGCGTCAGACGGCTGAGAATTACATTCGTAATGAGTTGATCCGTGTGGAAGGGATTGCCGATGTACGACTCTCGGGTGAGGAAGTATCCGAAGTGATGGTGTTAACCGATCCGGGTATGTTGGAAATGCATAATCTTACTACCACATCCGTGCTCAATACGATTAAAAGCTTCAATCAAAATGTATCGGGTGGATCCATTGAAGAGATGGGTCAGAAATACATTATAAAAGGTGTGAGTGCCTTAACGGCTTTGAATGATGTGGAGAATCTGGTGGTGAAAGTAACGTCAGCCGGTTCATCCAATACAGCCGCATCAACAACGGCTAGCGGGAACACGACCACTTCCTCTCAATCGCCCATTCTGCTTAAAGACATTGCGCAAGTGAAATTGCAGAATCGCGAACCGGAAACCATTGTTCGCTTGAATGGTGAACGATGTCTGGGGATTTCCATTTATAAAGAGACAAAATACAATACCGTTTCGGCCGTGGAGCAGTTGGAAGAGGCCTTCATCGCTATTCAGAAACGATTGCCGGGGTATGAATTAAAAGTGATCAATAATCAGGGTACCTTTATTCAAAGTGCCATTGGTGAAGTGGAGGAGAGTGCCCTGATCGGGATCATATTTGCAGTGTTTGTACTTTTCTTGTTCTTACGTCGTTTTGGCGTGACATTGATCGTCAGTTTGGCCATTCCGGTATCCATTGTGGCTACTTTTAATCTGATGTATTTCAATGGGCTGACATTAAATATTATGACCTTAGGTGGGTTGGCCTTAGGTGCCGGTATGCTGGTGGATAATGCCATTGTAGTAGTGGAGAATATCTTCCGTAAACTGGAAGAAGGATTGTCGCTCAAAGATGCGGCCATCGAAGGAACGGCCGCTGTGAGTGGCGCATTAACTGCTTCTACCTTAACAACCATTGTGGTGTTCCTACCCATTGTTTATTTGCATGGTGCATCGGGTGAATTGTTTAAAGATCAGGCCTGGACGGTGGCTTTTTCCCTGGTGTCATCCTTGGTCGTGGCTTTGTTAGTCATTCCTGTGTTGAGTACTTTTTTCTTTAAGAAGAAAGGTGGTGCAAAAATGAAACAGCACTCAAATGATAAAGGGTTTGCCTGGTATGGCCAGTTTCTTGAAACGATATTGAAGAAACGTGTGTGGGTAATTGGTGGAGCTGTCTTGTTAGTTGCATTAACGGCTTTGTTGATTCCGTTAGTGGGGAGCGAATTCATGCCCGAGACGCAATCCAATGAAATCACCATTGAAGCCGTGTTGCCCGCAGGGACAGCCATTACACGAACGGATGCCACGCTTAATCAGATGGAGCAGATGGCGATGGCTTCTTTCGGCGAAAGTTTGCAATGGGTTTATTCACATGCGGGTCCTGAATCAGGAACCGAGTCATCATCACAAGCAGAGCAGGGAGAGAATACCGGTTTCTTAAAATTGGCCCTTCAGGAGGAGGTGAATATTTCGTTTACTGATTTAGTCACTACTTTAAATCAGTTGTATGATGGAATTCCGGGACTAGAGGTACGCTACTTGCAGGATCAGTCGGCTTTGCAAACGCTTTTGGGAACCGATGAGGCACCCTTGGTGGTGGAGATTGAAGATGAAAACAGGGATAATCTGGAAGCCGCTTCCTTATTGATAGCAAATGCTCTGCGTAAACACGAGGGCGCATATAATATAAAGAGTTCTTTTGAAGATGGTGCACCGGAGGTGAATGTGGAGATTGATCGTGTCAGGGCCGGGATATTCAACCTGGATGTCTCTACCATCATGAATAGTTTGTCGGATTACCTCTCGGCTAAAGAAGGCGGTCGCATGGAGATGAAAGGTGAACTTACCGATATAAAATTAGAGATGCCGGATGTACGTCTGAATGAATTGAAAGATTTGAAATTGAAAAGTGGTGATAAGGATGTATTACTTTCCGAAGTGGCCACGATTCAGATAGGGCGCGCACCGCGTGAGGTGATTCGCAACAATCAAAAGCGGGTGGCGCGTATTTCGGGCATGGTAACCGATGATGTACCCTTTGATCACCTGGTACGTCAGCTGGAACAAGCTATTTCGGAATTGGATATACCTGCCGGCACACAAGTAAAAGTGCTGGGTGAAGAGCAGAAGCGGAAAGAGGCCTTCGGTAGCTTACAGTTTGCTCTTATCTTATCCATTGTATTGGTGTTTATGGTGATGGCCTCTCAGTTTGAATCGCTTATTCATCCCTTTACCATCTTATTGACCATTCCATTGGCCGGAGTAGGAGCTGTCTGGGCCTTTTTCCTACTGGGACATACTTTTAACATCATGGCTTACATCGGTATTGTGATGCTGGGCGGTATTGCGGTCAACGATTCCATCATTTTGGTGGATGCCATTAATCAATGCAAGCGTTCGGGAATGCCATTGTTTGAAGCCATTGTAGCAGCGGGTCAGCAACGCATTCGGCCCATTCTGATGACCAGTATCACGACCATTCTGGCGCTGTTACCACTGACAATCGGATTTGGAGACAGCGCTGCCTTGCGTGCACCAATGGCCATTGCAGTAATTGGTGGATTAATCACTTCTACCTTGTTAACGCTGGTTGTTATTCCATGTGTGTATTATGTGTTTGATAAAGCGATAGCTCGTTTCAAAGCATAAGTGGGTATGGGGTGAGACCTTAAGGTTTTGAAAACCTTAAGGTCTGAAATAAAAGTAAACTACTATGAAAACAATTATAAACAGGAAGGTGCTGATCAGTATGATCTTCGTGGCAATGACTATGCTGGGCATCATCTCTTACAGGCAACTTTCCTTTGAGTTGTTACCCAATACGGAATATCCGGTGCTTCTGGTGCAGGTGATGGCCACCTCTGACCTGGATCCAAAACACATGGAGCAGGAAGGAGTGATCCCCATCGAAGGCGCTGTCAGTACACTGGAAGGGATCGAAAAGATCGAAAGCCGCGTGAATCCGGGACGGGCAGTGGTGGTTATTTACCTCACACGCGATGTGGACGTAAAATATGCCTACTTAAAGCTGGTTGAAAAAATAGAAGGCTCCGCTGATTTGTTGCCGGAGACCATGCGTGCCCAGGTGATAAAGATTGATACGGAGCAGCTGAATACCCAGTTTATGCAAGTGCAGGTAAGGGGAGAAGGCGGTGTGGATCGGGTCCGTAACCTGGTGGAACAGGATATCA
Organism: Marinilabiliaceae bacterium; assembly: GCA_016342595.1. Taxonomy (GTDB): domain Bacteria; phylum Bacteroidota; class Bacteroidia; order Bacteroidales; family Marinilabiliaceae; genus JAEINY01. The sequence goes on along the minus strand of JAEINY010000106.1, from coordinate 16,390 downwards.
AAAGCAAGCTGGAGAGCGTGGATGGCATATCGGCCGTGGAAGTATCCGGTGGGCGTCAGAAATCAGTGGAGATTACCATCAACGATGATGTGTTGGAGAGCTATGGCTTGACGATGGGTAATATTCGCCAAATGATTACGGGCGGACAAAAAGAAAAAGTGTTTGCCGGTGAAGTCGTAGATGGGGCAACCAGCTATTACGTCACGGTAGAGGCCGATTATAACCACATTAATGACATTCGAAATATTGTGGTGAAAGCCGAAGGGCCAGTGCTGCTCAAAGATGTGGCCACAATTCACTTTGGTGTGAAGGAAGATGATTCCTATAGTCGGGTGAATGGCATGGATGCGGTGACGCTTTCCATCTCCAAAGATGCACAGGTTAATCTGATTGATTTGTCTGAAAAGACCATTTCCCGCATCGATGAGATTAACAAAGAATACATTGATAAAGGAGTGGAATTGGTCATCGAATCCAATACGGCCGAAACCATGGAGTCCAATCTGGACCAGATCATACAGTTGGCTTTTATTGGAGGTATCCTTGCATTATTTGTCTTGTGGATATTCCTCAAAAATATTCCGCTGGTGGGCATGGTGATGGTGTCGATTCCGCTCTCGGTTTATGGGGCCTTTAACTTCTTTTACGCTGGTGATATTTCTATAAATGTATTAACCTTAGTTGGTTTGGCATTGGCCATAGGCATGCTGTTGGATAACAGTGTGGTGGTGATGGAGAATATCTACCGGGTGGCATCCCGGGGCCAACATTCGAAAGAGGAAAGTGTGACGCGGGGCACCAAAGAAGTATGGCGCTCTGTATTGGCTGCGACTTTCACTACGGTGTCGGTTTTTCTGCCCTTCATTTTTTCTGATAATATTGTATTTAAAGAAGTGGCGCGGCACATCAGTGTGTCCATTGTGAGTACCCTGATGGTTTCCTTGCTCGTGGCGCTGATTCTCATTCCCATGCTGACTCACCTCTTTTTATCGGGTATTGTGAAGTATAAAATTGAGGCCTTGGAGAAGTTGTCCTTGCATAATCGTTTGGTGCAGTATTATATTTTGCTTTTAAAAGCTACTTTGCGTAAGCCAGTCGTAACGATTCTAGCTGTATTAACCCTCTTTTTCGTGGTTTTATTGGTGAGTATCGGACTTAGTTTTACCCAGTCACAAGAAGCGGAGACACCAGAGTTCTTGGTAAGTGTGGAGATGCCCTCGGGAGCGCTGCTCAATAATACGGATTTGTTGGTGCGCGAATTGGAAAATCGATTGGCCGACCTGGAAGAAAAGGAAGATGTGATCAGTCAGGTGTATGAAGATCAGGCCAGTTTGACCATTAAATTGAAAGAGGATTACAAGAAAATAGATGGACGTACTATCCCGGAGATTAAACAGGATATTCAGGAGCGTATAGATGAAGCAGAAGGCGGTGATATTAGCTTATCACAAGGTGGATCCAGCAGCATGGGAGGGGGCGGTGGTTTTGGAAGCAACCCCGGAATGGGAATGGGCATGATGATGGGATTGGGCCAGCAGGAAGAGCAGGTGATTATTAAGGGAGAAGACTATGATCAAATGTTGTTGGTGGCCAATGATATCAAATATTACCTGGAGAATAACCTGGATAATATTCAGCGGGTACGGGTGTCATCGGCCATGCCACGACCGGAAGTGCACATGGATATGGATCCTTATTTGATGGGATTATTCAGTATCTCACCGAATAATGTAGTGGGTGAGCTCTTTACCTTTCGACCTGAAGTAGCTTCTGGCGGTCAACTAAAGATTGAGAACGAAACCTATGATATTATTCTAAAAAGTGAAGTAAGTGATCCACAGGAAACGTCATCGGCTAAAACGATGGAGGACCTGCAAAAGCTTAATGTGACCAATGCCAATAATAATCTGTTTCCATTGCGAGATTTTTCGGAGATTAATTATGCCTCCGGCCGTTCGGAGATTCAGCGGGTCAATCAGGAGAAGCAAATTGAAGTGACCTATAGCTTTTCCGATGAGGTGACGGACTCTAAAACATTATTGGACGATGCTCGTGCTGAGGTGGATGAATTAGTGGCTTCGGTACCTGTGCCAACGACTGTATCTTTAAAAGTGGTGCACGAGGAGGATATTTATGCAGAGTTTAAGTTTCTGGGGTTGGTAGCCTTGATATTGGTGTTTATGATTTTGGCTTCCGTCTTTGAATCTTTAACCGCTCCGGTGGTGATGCTATTCTCAGTACCGCTGGCTGCCATTGGTTCTTTATTGGCCTTGGTCTTATCGGGAAACTCATTGCTCAACATCAACACCATCATTGGTTTTCTGATTTTATTAGGGGTGGTGGTGAATAACGGTATCTTGTTGATCGATTATTCCCGTCAATTAAGGCGTGAAGGTTACAATGCAGCGCGTGCTTTGATGACTGCCGGAATCTCCAGGATACGGCCCATCAGCATCACCGCCATCACAACGATCATTGCCATGTTGCCATTAGCCATGGGCAAATCGGAATATGTGGGGATCTTGGGTGCTCCATTTGCCATTACAGTGATTGGTGGGTTAAGCTTTAGTACTTTACTGACTTTGGTCTTTATGCCCACTTTTGCGTTTGGTTTGGAGCAGGCATTGGCCTGGATTCGATCTTTACCGCTTTGGTTGAGGTTATCTATTTTCTTTTTATGGACATCGACTGCCGTATTGGTTTACTTTTATTCAGATGCTGGTTTTGCATGGAAGTTATTGTATTGGGTGCTGATATTAGCAGGAGTACCCGCAGTGGTATATTTCATGCGATCATCACTTCGGATGGCCAAAAGTGAACTCATTGGTCAGGATGAATCAGTTTCTATAACCATTCGTAACCTGGTGAAAGTGTATGATCGCGATGGCCGCTTTGTGCGTGAATGGAAAGCCCGGGAGAATAAACAAGGGGAGCTGAGGGCTGAGAGGCAAATCACAGGCCGTGATATTCTAAAGGATCTGGTGTGGCAAGTACCGTTCATTGGGTTCGCTTGTTACTTCACCTGGTGGTATCTGGAAAGTGCTCTATGGGGTTTGGTTTTTACGGTATTCAATTATTTTGTGTTTATATCGCTTTATAATAGTTGGGCTTTACTTTGGCGAAATGATACTGAGAACCACTATTTCATCACACCCAAACGCGATCGGGTAATCATGCTATTGTTGAGGTGGGGCTATCCGGCTTTTGCTGTGGTGACCTTTATCTTAACCTGGCAATCCATTACCGGTGCAGTGATATTGGGTGTCACCTGGTATCTTCTGTTGGCCTTATATGCGGCCGGCACAAAGCTGCGCAGTAATCAGCTTAACATTGAACGTATCACCGGGCGCTTTGCCGGCATGCGTCGGTCTTTTTATCGACTGGTACGTCTGATTCCTTTTGTCGGTAAACAGAAGCAACCTTTTAAAGCACTAAAGGGCGTGTCATTGGATATTAAGACGGGGATGATTGGTTTGTTGGGGCCCAATGGAGCCGGTAAAACAACTTTAATGCGCATCATTTGTGGTATCCTGGATCAGAGTTATGGGAAAGTGTATATCAACGGTTTTGATACGGCCGAAAAACGGGAAGAGCTTCAGGGGCTTATCGGTTATTTACCCCAGGAGTTTGGAACCTATGAGAATATGACGGCTTGGGAGTTTCTCGATTATCAGGCCATTATTCGGGGTATCATGGATGTAAAAGTGCGTGAGCAACGCTTGCAGTATGTGTTGAAGGCGGTTCACATGTGGGAACGTAAGGATAATAAAATTGGCTCATTCTCCGGTGGAATGAAGCAACGCATTGGTATTGCCATGATATTATTGCACCTGCCTAAGATATTGGTGGTGGATGAACCCACGGCAGGACTAGATCCACGTGAACGCATTCGCTTCCGGAATTTGTTGGTTGAATTAAGTCGTGAGCGCGTGGTTATATTCTCCACGCATATCATCGAAGATATTTCCAGTTCCTGTAACCAGGTTGCAGTACTCAATAGGGGTGATTTGAAATATTGGGGGGTGCCGGGCGAGATGGTGAACATTGCAGCCGGAAAAGTGTGGCAGTTCGATGTGCCGGCGTCTGAATTTGAAAGCATCAATCAGCAATTTGTTGTCGTGCATCACATGCGCGATGGTGAACAGGTCAGGGTGAGGTGTCTTTCGGATGAAAAACCAATGGGAGAAGCACAACAGGTGAGTGCTGTGCTCGAAGATGCCTACATCTGTTTATTGAAGAATAATAAAATGAAAAAACATGAATAAGATAGGATCCTTTTTGGCAACCATCCCTTGGCGAACTTTTAGTAGTCTGATACGCTATAATCTAAAAGTGGTCTTTGGTAATAAGTTTGTCTACTTTCTGGGAGCATCGCTTATTTTTTATCTGTTGATCACCTCTATTAGTTTCTTCTCGAAAAATAGCATCGCCACGGTGGAGGGGGTTTATTATCAGTTGATGTTTCCCGCTTTTCTATTGATTTTCTTTCCGACTACCTATGGGATACAAAATGATGAAGATGCGCGGATTCTGGAGATCTTATTTGGCATTCCCAATTATCGGTACAAGGTGTGGTTGGTGCGGATTATAATGACCCTGTTCATGGTGTTTTGGTTTATTTTTCTGATGGCCAATTTAAGTAGCGTCATATTAACCAATGTACCCACCTGGCAAATCACGCTTCGGTTAATGGTGCCGGTCACGCTATTTGGTATGTTGGGCTTCTGTTTTAGTACAGTCGTGAAAAATGGGAATGGATCAGCAGTTATAGTAGTTATTATTGGACTTATCGTGTGGATATTATCTGAATTTATTTCCGGAAGTTCCTGGAATATATTCTTGAATCCCTTTGATATGCCAGGTAATATGAGTGAGGCTGTGTGGGCCACGGTTGTGGGAAAATACCAGCGTACCTGGTTAATCGTAGCGGGGATTGCTGCTTTGTGGGGCTTGCTTAATCTGCAACAAAGAGAGAAATTTATTAAATAAAAAAAGCGCCCCATGGCGCTTTTTTTATTTTATGTGATTTTGTATGACTGTTACTTATGCTTCGGAATGCTTTTTCCCCTCCAGAATTTCGCGGGCCATGTCTAAAATGGTCGTATCATCCAACTCAACAATACCTCCGTCAGGTCCTTGTTCCAGATGGATGCCGGCACTTTTACCCCGATCGTAGTTGGCTCCGCCAAAGTAATTTCTTACTGTTTGTACGTCGAGGTTCAACTCTTCTGCAATCGTATGCATACTGCCATCAGGAAGACTATCTTTAATCTTCCTTAGCTGATTGAAAGTAATGGTTGTTGTACTCATATCGAAAAGTTTAATGGTTACACTTATGTGCGTACTAAAAGTAGGGAATTATTTTAATAATTAAAACTGATTTAATGTTTATGTTGCGTTACTTAACGAAAATTAATAGTGAGGAAATCACTAATTTATTGGGATATAGGGGTAATTTCAATTTTGAGGGTAAAATTTAATTTCGTTCTGCGAACCGACCAATCTGTCCAAAATGTTGATTTTTTTTAATGCACTGGAAACAGGCGAAGTGATTGTTTTTAGCCCTCTTCAAGGCCCATTTTACACTAAAAGATCAATAAAGCATTAAAAAATGGTAAATATTGTTGACCGAATCAAATTGGTGCACACAGAATAATTTTATCTTTGTGCCAAAATTTGAGAGGTGATTAAGATAAATAGAAACGAAAAGTTAACCTTGAAGGAGGTTAATGCGGTTCTACACGGAAACAATATTGAGGTAGATCCAGAGTCATTAGAGTACGCCAACCAGGTGCATCAGTTTTTGGTGGACTTCTCTAAAGATAAAGTGATTTATGGTATCAATACCGGCTTGGGACCCATGGCGCAATATAAAGTCGCAGACGGGAAACAGGTGGAACTACAATATAATTTAATTCGCAGCCATTCAGCCGGCTGTGGTGCATCGCTGCCGGATGATTTTGTGAAAGCAGCCATGTTATGTCGTTTGAAGTCTGTTTCGCAGGGTGTTTCAGGTATTCATACATCTGCCTTAGAGTTGTTGACCAATCTGATTAATCACAACATTTTTCCTAATATTCCAGAGCACGGTGGTGTTGGAGCCAGTGGGGATTTGGTGCAACTGTCTCATTTGGCACTATCTTTAATAGGTGAAGGTTATGTGACTTATGAAGGAAAGAAACAGAAAACAGCTGACGTTTTTGAACAGTTGGGGTTGAATCCCATTACCGTGGTATTGCGGGAAGGACTGTCACTGATCAATGGCACATCCGTTATGACAGGTATTGGGTTAGTTAATCTGATTCGTACGAAGCGACTTTTTGGATGGATGCTGACTGCCGGAGCACTCATTAATGAGGTGGTGGAGTCCTTTGATGATCATTTTTCCGATGAATTGAATCAGGTAAAGCAGCATGCCGGCCAGCAATTTGTGGCTAGTCAGATGCAGGATATCTTAAAAGATTCGGAGTTAATAGGTCATCGTGCCAGTCATTTCTATAACGGCAATGTGGAGGAGAAGATATTTCGGAAGAAAGTTCAGGAATATTATTCACTGCGTTGTTTGCCGCAGATATTAGGTCCTGTTTATGATACTATTAAAGGGGCTGAAGAGGTTCTTATTGGCGAATTAAACTCAGTGAGTGATAATCCCATTATCAACATGGAAAAGCAAACTGTTTTTCATGGGGGTAATTTTCATGGCGATTATGTGTCATTGGAGATGGATAAGCTAAAATTAGCCGTGACGCGTTTGTCGATGTTATCAGAGCGACATATTAACTACTTGTTTAACCCTCGACTGAACGAAATTTTACCACCATTTGTTAATCTTGGGGTATTGGGTTTAAATTTGGGGATGCAGGGGATGCAGTTTACGGCTACATCTACCACTGCTGAGAACCAAACTTTGTCTAACTCTATGTATGTGCACAGTATTCCAAATAACAATGATAATCAGGATATTGTAAGTATGGGCACCAACTCGGCGTTGATGACGGCACGGGTGATTGAAAATGCCAATCAGGTGCTGGCCATTGAGCTCATTGCATTGGTACAGGCGGTCGATTACCTGAAGATTGAAGATAAATTAGCGGGTCAGACCAAAGCGATGTATCAGCAAATACGAAATATTGTGCCGGTATTTACAGAGGATGCAGCACGCTATGAAGATATAGAGAAAGTGGTGGCATACATTCGTGAAAATGAGTGTTTGACATTTTAATGGATAGATTTGATGAGTTAGGCACATTGCTGCCATCACGTTTGAAAGAGAATAAATGAGATACACATTAGTTACAGGAGCATCACGGGGAATAGGTAAATCAGCAGCGATTAAATTGGCTGAAGATGGATTTTATGTGTTGATAAATTACCGTTCAAATCATGAAGAAGCCGAAGCTACCTTGAAGGAGATTCAAAGCAAAGGGGGCGATGGTGAGTTAATGCCTTTTGATGTATCCAGTCATGAGCAGGTTGAAAAAGCGATTACAGAGTGGCAGGAAAAGCATCCTGACGAATACATTGAAACGTTGGTGAATAATGCTGGCATAACCGATGATGGCTTAATGATTTTTATGTCGGTGGAGCAATGGCAAAAAGTAATTTCAACCAATCTGGACAGTTTCTTTTATGTGACGCGTCAGGTGTTGCAAGATATGTTGGTGCGTAAAAATGGACGTGTCATCAATGTGGTGTCGTTATCCGGTCAGAAAGGGCATCCGGGGCAAGTGAATTATTCTGCTGCCAAAGCGGGAGTGATAGCTGCTTCTAAATCATTAGCCATGGAGATTGGAAAAAAGAAGGTGACCGTGAATTGTGTGGCACCCGGTTTTATCCATTCCGATATGACCGATGGACTGGATGAATCTCAATTAAAGAAATTAGTGCCCTTGAACCGCTTTGGGAAACCCGATGAGGTGGCTGAAGTGATCAGTTTTCTGGCATCGGAAAAATCAGCATACATCACAGGAGAAGTGATTTCTGTGAATGGCGGTATGCATAGTTAATAAAAGATTAATCTATACCCATGAAACGAGTCCTGAGAATGAGTCACACAGAGAAAGGTGATTAACTTAGGCGGGTACGATAGTTATCGTACCCATCTGACGGATGGAAATAAAATTAAACAGATGAACAGAGTTGTTATTACCGGGATGGGCGTTTATTCCACCATCGGAAAAAACATTGACGCAGTAAAAGAATCCCTTTATGTGGGGCGATCAGGTATAGGTATCGATCCACGTCGTAAAGAATATGGTTTCCGATCAGCCTTAACAGGTATTATCGAACGGCCCAACTTGAAAGGCGTCCTTCCCCGAAGGGCACGTATTGGACTAGCTGAGCAAGGTGAATACAGTTACGTCGCTACCATGGAAGCATTGCAAAATGCCGGTATCGATATGGATTTTCTGGCAGCTAATGAAGTAGGAATTCTTTACGGAAATGATAGCTCCTCTGTTCCCGTGATTAATGCCATTGATATTGTGCGGGAGAAGCGCGATACGACTTTGGTTGGTTCCGGTTCTATTTTTCAATCCATGAATTCCACGATCACCATGAATTTGTCGGTGATTTTGAAACTGAGAGGGATCAACTTCACCGTGAGTGGTGCCTGTGCCAGTAGCTCACATGCCATTGGAATGGGGTATTTATTGATTAAACAGGGATTGCAGGATATCATTATTTGTGGGGGTGGTCAGGAAGTAAATGCCGAATGTATGGGTAGTTTTGACGGATTGAGTGCCTTCTCGGTACGTGAGGATGATCCCACCAAAGCATCGCGCCCCTTTGATAAGGATCGGGATGGATTGGTTCCCAGTGGTGGCGCAGCTTCTGTTATCATCGAGAGTTATGAGTCCGCCAAACGGCGAGGCGCGACGATCCTGGCTGAGGTACGCGGTTACGGTTTTTCATCCAACGGCGATCATATCTCAGTACCAAATGTGGAAGGACCAACCCGCTCATTGGAGCGTTGCCTGAAAGATGCCCACATGGCCGCTCATGAAATTGATTACATCAATGCGCATGCGACCTCTACACCCGTGGGTGATACAAATGAGGCCAAAGCATTGCACAGTGTTTTTGGGGAACATAAACCCTGGATTTCGTCTACCAAGTCAATGACAGGTCATGAGATGTGGATGGGAGGAGCCAGCGAGGTGATTTATTCCACCTTGATGATGCAGAATGGGTTTATCGCACCGAATATTAACTTTAACAATCCGGATGAAGATTCCGCTAAATTACGCATCGCCGATGTTCGTAAGGAGGCGCATATTGATACGTTCCTGTCCAATTCCTTTGGGTTTGGCGGAACCAATTCATCGTTAATCGTGTCGCGTTTTAAGTAAGCTGGGGCAGGCAAGGCGCAGACAACCATAATAATATCGGTCAGGGAGTTGGGGAGTAAGCAAACGTGGGTCATCTATTCAATATTGACAGCACTTTTTACTTTAAACGTTTTACTTTTGACCGGTTTTAAAGTTTTTGAGAAGAAATAAAAAAAGAATAGAACATGAAAGCGGAAATAATTGAGAAGGTGAATGAGTTTTTGGTGGATGAATTCGAAATTGATGAGAACAAGTTAGCACCTGATGCCCATTTGATCGATGATTTAGGAATTGAGAGTCTGGATTTTGTAGACATCGTCGTGATTATCGAGAAAGATTTCGGGTTCAAAGTGAAACGCGAAGAGATGGCCGGAGTGCGCACACTGAATGATTTGTACCAATACATCGACGAACGGACTAACTAATTATATTTACTTAGCGTCTGACTGACAGCTTTTTTTGTAGTCGCTGAATAGTGTACATTGTGATTGAAGATGGTTAGGTTAGGAAAGAGTTTGAGGTCTCATGTCTATTATCTAACAATCTAATTAATTAGGGTATATGTCAAAATGGTCAGGAAAAACCAGGGGAGGTGTCGCCGGATATAAAATATTTGTTTATGTGATTCGCTATTTAGGGGTCAGGGCAGCTTATTTTATGTTGTGGTTTGTCGCCTTTTATTTCCTGTTTTTTACTCAAAAAAGTGGTATCCGCTATTATTTCAGAAAGATATTAAGGTATTCGGGGACGAAAACAATTATCTCTATTTACCGGAATTACTGCTTGTTGGGACAGGTCTTAACTGATAAAATAGCTTTTCTGGCTGGCTTGCGAGATAAATTTTCATTCACATTCGAAGGGGAAACGCACCTCGTACAGATGGCCAGGGAAGGTAATGGAGGTGTGCTGATTGGTGCCCACATGGGTAACTGGGAAGTAGCCGGTCAGTTATTGGAACGCATTGATGTGCCTGTTAACATTGTAATGCTCGAAGCGGAGCACCAACGCATCAAGTCCTATCTGGATGATGTGCTGGAAGAACGCAACATGAAGATCATTCCCATCAAGGAAGATTTTTCGCATTTGTTTGCAGTGGCAGAAGCATTGAAGAACAAGGAGCTGGTAGCTATTCATGGTGATCGTTTTTTACCGGGGACACAAACGGTAACGGTCGATTTCATGGGGCAACAGGCTCAGTTTCCGGCTGGTCCGCTTTACCTGGCATCTAAATACAAGGTGCCGGTGACTTATGTGGTGACGGTGAAAGATCGTGCCACCCATTATCACTTTTATGCCACCAGGCCCAAATTGTTTAAATATCCGGGTAATCTGAAAACCCGTAAGGCTGAAGTCAAAGAAATGGTAACCGATTATGCTTGTTTCCTGGAAAAGAAACTCAAGCAATATCCGTTGCAATGGTTTAATTATTTCCAATTTTGGGAAGAATAACTGAATATTATGTCGTTTAATTACGGATCAGATAAGAAATCGGCCTTACAGGCTAAATACGATGCCCAGAAAATCGCTTTTGGGCCCATTATGTTTCAGGCGGCGCGCGCCTTACGTAACCTGGGAATTCTGGCGTTGTTACGGAAAAACAAAAAAGGACTGACCACTGAAGAGATGGCCCAACAACTGGATTTATCGGTGTATGGTGTCAAAGTTTTAGTGGAAGCCGGGTTGAGTATGGAAATGGTACGTGCCGAAGAAGGCCGTTGGATATTAACCAAAACCGGTTTTTTCATCCTGAGTGATGAACTCACCAAAGTCAACATGGATTTTACCCATGATGTGAACTACCAGGGGATGTTTGAACTGGAAGAATCCATCAAAACAGGTAAACCGGAAGGTTTGAAAGTTTTTGGTGAGTGGGATACGGTGTATGAAGCCTTATCTGAGTTGCCGGAAAAAGCACAGAAAAGTTGGTTTGACTTTGACCATTATTATTCCGATTATGCATTTCCGGAGATTTTACCCATCGTGTTTAAAGATCATCCCAAACAAATCCTTGACGTGGGCGGCAATACCGGAAAGTTTTCCATTAAGTGTGCCGGTTATAATGAGGAGGTGAAAGTAACCATCTTAGATCTGCCAGGTCAGTTGAACAAGGCTTTTGAGAACATCATGGAGCACGGTTATCAGAACCGGATCAGTGGTCATGCCTTGAATTTATTGGATCACAGTGTCCCTTTTCCCGAGGGTGCGGATGTGATTTGGATGAGTCAGTTTTTGGATTGTTTCTCCCAGGATGATGTATTGCAGTTGTTGCTCAGGGCTAAAAATGCCATGAACGAGGATGCCTCATTTTATATTTTGGAGACTTATTGGGATAAGCAGAAATTTGAAGCTTCCACTTATAGTCTGCATGCCACATCCTTGTATTTTACCTGCCTGGCCAATGGTTGCAGCCAGATGTATCACTCCGGTGATATGGAAAAGCTGCTTGGAAAGGCTGGATTATATATTGAAGAGTCGTTTGAAGACATCGGGGTGAGTCATACCTTATTTAAATGTAAAAAGAAGTAATCTGAACAGTATGCTTACCGATAAACGAGAAGACATATTAAAGTATATTCCTCAACGAGCTCCTATGGTTATGATTCATAGGCTGAAGGAAGCATCTGAATCAGTGGCGGTCACTTTATTTGACATTGAGGCCGATAATTTGTTTGTTGAGGCAGGGTTTTTGCAAGAGTCCGGTTTGATTGAAAACATTGCGCAGACCGGCGCAGCGATGACCGGTTATCACGCCATTGAAAACCAGACTGAGGTGAAGCTTGGGTTTATCGGTGCTGTGAAGAGATTAAAAATACATGGTAAACCCACTGTTGGTCAAACCATCGAGACACATGTAAAAGTGACGCATGAGGTGTTTGACTATAAGGTGATCAAAGGGGAAGTGTATCATCAGCAACAGTTAATGGCTGAGTGTGAGATGAATATTTTTATACAACCGGATGAGGAGCACTAGTGATAAGTTAAGAGTGAAAAGGTAATAGTGAAAGGGTTTACAAATTAAACACGGAGACACAAAGGAACGGAGTTTTGTTTTTGGGGTATATGTAGGTTGCAAAAAAGTCTAATGTCTCATCCTGATAGCTATCAGGTCTATTATCTAACGATCTATTGTATTCTTTACTTTAATATAATTGATTATGAAGACAACAAGAGTTTCAAACTTAGTAAGTGTAATGATGCTGATTGTGGCGATTAGCTTTAGTTCTGCCACTTCTGCCCAGGATGTAGAAAAGTTGAAATCGGCCGATGAAGTTATTTGGTTTGGTTTGGATTTTACCAAAGCGAAAATGATTGGTTCGACAGATGCCGGTTTCAGCAATCCGGATGCCATCGTGAATAATTTTTTCGGTGCCTGGAATCATCTGATTTTAAATGAGCCTAAGAAATATAATTTGGCTGGCGCACTTTCCAAGTCCATCAAAAATGATATTAAAACCGTTGAAAAGCGGAATGCCGAAGTGGCGGTGGAAGGATTAGTGACGTACGACATCAACAAACTGACAGAAGCTGATCTGAAAGAATACGTGGCTCAATATTCGGCCGAAGGGGAAGGAGTCGGTTTACTCTTTGCTATTGAGAACTTTGATAAAACAGCCAAGAAAGTCAGGTTATATGCCGTGTTTTTTGATGTGCAGTCGCATGAGATCATTAAAACACAGTATTACCAGCAAAATGCGACTGGTGGATTTGGGTTTCGAAATTATTGGGCCAGTGGCATCTACCAGGTCATTAAGAAAATGAAAAAAGACTATCCAACGTGGTAGTATTAGATAGCTGCTTAAGGAAAACTTTTATCAGTAACCCCATGTGCGGCTTCAATTAATAATTAAACATTAATAATTGATTTAGATACTTTGAGTGATACGTTGAAAAATAGTACCGAAAGTGATATTCGCTTCAGTGAAGTAGATTCCATGTCGGTGGTTTGGCATGGTAACTACGTGAAATACCTGGAAGATGGGCGTGAAGCTTTCGGACGACAATATGGATTGGGATACCTGGATGTGTATAAGAACAAGGTGATGACACCGGTAGTGAAACTGGATCTGAACTATAAGCAATACATCGCTTACGGCGACCGCATTATTATCGAGACGGAGTTTGTGAATACCGCTGCCGCGAAAATCATCTTCAAATATAAAATATATCGGGCTTCGGACCGTAAATTGGCTTTAACAGCCAAAAGTATCCAGGTATTTGTGGAAACCGATGGTACGCTTTTATTCACGAACCCATCTTTTTACGAGGAGTGGAAGAAGAAATGGAATCTGTCCGTCGGTTAATTTGAAACGTATCTTATGTCAGTATTTGTTGCAACACATAACATCATTTCAGCCCTCGGATTTACTTCAGAGGAAAATGGTGAACAAGTCTTTGCGGGGAAAAGTGGTATTTCATTGGTGGCTGATACAGCCTTATCACCAGTGGAATTTCCAGCTGCCCTGATTGATAAAAGCAGACTTGAAAAAGAATACAATGAGATAGCTTCTTCAGATGAAGAGTTATCTCATTTTGATCAAATCATACGTCTTTCTGCTTATCAAGCATTGAAAGGATCTGGTATCGATGCATCATCCCGGAAGACCATCATAATATTATCCACCACCAAAGGAAATATTGGTGAACTGGTTAAGGGTAAAACAGCAGAACAGGTTCAACTGTGGCAATCGGCCCAACGCTTAGCTCAATTTCTGAATAATCCGAATGAGCCGATAGTCATATCGAATGCTTGTATTTCAGGTGTGGCTGCCATTGTTATGGGAAAACGGCTCATCGACTCCGGTAAGTATGACCATGCTATTGTGGTGGGTGCTGATCTGTTATCGCGTTTTGTCGTGTCCGGCTTTCAATCTTTTCATTCTCTAAGTGCCCAGCCTTGTCGTCCGTTTGATAAAAACAGAGACGGCTTATCGCTTGGTGAAGGGGCGGCAACAGTCGTTTTAACATGCGAACCGAAGGCCGAATATGCATTGGAGATTGTCAATGGAGCAACCAGTAATGATGCCAATCACATCTCTGGTCCATCCCGCACGGGAGAAGGATTGCTAATCGCTATTAATAAAACGTTGGGTGAAGACCGGGAAGTCGATTTCATCTCTGCTCACGGTACAGCAACGCCTTATAATGATGACATGGAATCAAAAGCTATCAGTCGGGCCGGATTGAGTCAGGTACCGGTTAATAGTATGAAAGGTTATTTCGGACATACACTGGGGGCAGCCGGTGTGATTGAATCCATCATCTGCATGATGAGCCTCACAGAAAATAAGTTGGTCAAAACGTTGGGGTATTCGGAGTTTGGAGTGGCAGAGGAAATAACGATTACCACTGAGAGCAAGGATCAAAATATGAATAAAGTATTAAAGGTAGCATCCGGCTTTGGCGGGTGTAATGCCGCATTAGTCATTGAGAAGCATGGGTAATTTATCAATACAACAATCGGTCATTATTAAAGGAAGTCAGGTGTTGGTCGATGGACAACTCTTCTTTGAAAGTGACGAAACCACCTTTGGGGCGTTTGCTAAAGCATTATACAAGCAACTGGCGTGTAAATACAGTAAGTTTTACAAAATGGACGGCCTGAGTAAATTAGGTTTTCTGGGGGCAGAAATACTGATGCAGAGTCAGGCTAACGATCTGGGTGATGATGAAACAGCTATTGTGTTTTGTAATCGTTCGTCGTCTTTAAATACGGATGTTAAGTATCAGGAAACCTTGAAGGACATACCCAGTCCGGCGGTATTTGTGTATACTTTACCCAATATCGTTATTGGAGAGATTTGTATCCGTCATGGTATTAAAGGAGAAGCTGCTTTTTTCGTGAGAGAAACCAATGATCCGGCCTTTATGGTGGATTATGTGAATCTTCTTTTTGCCAGTACCAATACCAAAAAGTGTATAGCAGGGTGGTTAGAGATGGATGCGAATGGTAATTACGAAGCAAATATTTACTTTGCAGTGAACGAAAAAGGTAAAGAGAATTAGTTGAAAACTAATGAGATTAAGGGAGAATAGTGAAGGGGTAGTCATGAAAACGTCTTGTGTCTATTATCTTGAATCTATTAATCTAGAATTAAATCAGACAAACATATAATTAGAAGAAACTATGGAAGAGTTGAAAGAGCAATTGAAAGCGCAGTTAATAGAGCAGTTGAATTTAGAAGATATCACCCCGGATGAAATTGATTCATCGGAGCCTTTGTTTGGTGATGGATTGGGGTTAGATTCTATTGATGCGTTGGAAATCATTGTGTTGTTGGAGAAGGAATACGGCATCAAGCTGGAAGATCCTAAAAAAGGAAAAGACGTATTTCAGTCCATTGATTCATTAGCGGCTTATATTACTAAGCATCGTCAATAAAAAAAGTGTCACGCAAAGGACGCAAAGAGTAAGCGCAAAGTCACGTAAAGAATTATTTGTGTTCATTTGTGAGATTAGTGGTTTAGTTTTCACTGATTAGGTAAATTGAAAAGTTATAATTACTCGCAGAGCCGCAATGTCGCCAAGATGTATGTTACTTTGCGTCTCAGCGCCTGAGCGAGAGTTTTTAAAGAAGAGAGCCTGAATACATGAACGATAAAATAGTCATCAGCGGCATAGGTGTGGTGAGTGCCATTGGTTTGGAGGTGTCCTCTAATCTTAAGGCGCTGCAAAATGGAACCCATGGTATCGGGCCTGTTCAATACCTGGATACGGTTCACAAAGATGAATTTGTGGTGGGTGAGGTCAAGCTCAGTAATACGGCTTTGTGCGATCAGCTGATGATTGCCCAAAGTGACCGGGTCAATTATACACGTACCGCATTATTGGGTTGTCTGGCTGCCAAAGAAGCCCTTGTGATGGCTGGTGTGGCGCATCGGGAGCTGGGAGAAATGGCACTGATATCAGGAACTACCGTTGGTGGCATGGATCGTTCTGAATTGGAATGGGGCAACCGGGGTGAGGATGCAGCGTTTATCCATACCCATCCCTGTGGTGATTCTACTGATAAGATAGCGGATCTGATAGGGCTCAACGGCTATCGAACCACATTAAGTACGGC
>JAEINY010000105.1 GCA_016342595.1 Marinilabiliaceae bacterium | reverse complement strand
GCCTGTGTCAAGTGTACTTCAACCTGAACGGCAAATTAGGTTGTTAGGCTCTTTCATCCTATAGGTTTTAAATATATATATACGCACGCCTCGTGACGCACCGGATTTCACAGATTGTTTTCCGTCGGAAAATATGAAATCTGTGATAATCTGCGCAATCTGTGGTTACTTTTTTTCGTACGGCGTGTATTTTTGTAAATGCAATCGCCCTGGCCAGGGCAATGGTAGTTAACTTTATATCTAATAACCACCCCGCCTTCGGCACCCCTCCTAAAAAAAACAGGAGAGCCTGTGCCGCTTAGCGGTAGGAAAAGCGTGACCGAGAGAAGTTTCTCCTCCTCCCGATAACCATCGGGATCAAGGAGGAGTACCGCGAAGGATGAGTGGGAAGGTGGTTATTTGTTTAAAAACAATTTCACTGCTCTTTTCTCTTAAAACAAAAAACAGCTACAATTAAATGCCAATTGCCTCATTTTTTAAGGCAATCGCCTGGCTTTTTTAATGAAAATCCTTGCTTTTATCCTGGTAAAGGGCGCTAAATAACAAGTACACCAACTTTTATTATTCGACGACTTCCCTTTTTTTTAGATCATGCTGGCAAAACAGGAGATAAAGCTGGCCAAAAGCCAGATTTTATTAAGAAAAATGTGAAATCATCCTGGCAAAAGAGTAAAATCAGCTCACATTTTGCCAGAACTTTCTGGAAAAAAGCGAGGACATTGTGCAAAAACGGGAGATAAACGAGTGATTTATGAAGGTCTTCGACTAATTTTAGTCATTCATGCATGATAAATGCAACTACTTCCTGGCATTTAACTTGATTCGCTGCACCTGGCAATCCGGCAGTACCTCCTGCTACCGATAATGGTACAAAAACAAAAGCCGCCCGGGTATGGGGCGGCTTGATATAAATAAAAGGTTTTACCCAAGGGTAAAAATACTATCTGAAGAACAACAACTCTCTGTATTTTGGCAATGGCCACATTTCATTGTCCACAATCAACTCCAGTTTATCGATGTGTTTACGTACACCTTCCAGGTATGGAACCACTTCTTTATCATAGGCAAATGCTTTCTCTGTCTCGTCTTCAAGCACATTACACCGCTTCCGTGCTTCCACCATTTTACCTACCTCTAGTTTAATGGCAGACACATGGTTGGATAATGTTTTAATCAACTCTTTACGCGCACCGGCCAACTCATTAAACTCTTTCTCACTGAAGATATCACGTAATCCCTGTACATTTTGGATCAGCTGTGTTTGATAGGCCACAGCAGTAGGTACAATGTGGTTGATCGCCAAATCACCCAATACACGCGCTTCGATCTGGATTTTCTTTGTAAACTTCTCCATCTCTACCTCAACACGGGCATGCAGTTCTTTTTCTGTCATCACACCCGTTGACACCATCGTTTTCTTCGATTGCGGATCCAGGTATTTAGTAAGTGATTCAGGTACACAAGTGATGTTGGTCAAGCCACGTTTAGCCGCTTCTACTTTCCATCCTTCTGAATAACCATCCCCATCAAAACGAATGGCTTCTGATTCCAGTATCAGTTTCTTGATGATTTGAAAAATCGCCTCATCTTTCTTCACACCATTTTCAATCAAAGCATCCACGTCTACTTTAAACTCTTCCAACTGAACAGCCATCGCTGCATTCAAAGCTGTCATAGAGGCCGCACAGTTCGCAGTAGAACCCACGGCACGGAATTCAAAACGGTTACCGGTAAAGGCGAATGGTGACGTCCGGTTACGATCTGTATTATCTAAGATGATTTCCGGAATACGACCAATACCTAATTTAAGGGCTGTTTTCTCTTCCGGTGACATTTTTTGATCCGTCACCCGTTCCGCCAGGTTATCCAACATACCAGTGATCTGTGATCCACAGAATACCGAAATGATAGCCGGTGGTGCTTCGTTGGCTCCTAAACGATGACTATTGGAGGCATTCAGAATACCTGCTCGTAACAGATCCTGATTTTTATAAACAGCCGCAACGGCATTCATCAGGAAGGTCAAAAACTGCAGGTTCCCTTTTGGATTTTTACCCGGTCCTAATAAATTAACACCCGTATCGGTTTGTAACGACCAGTTATTATGCTTCCCTGATCCATTTACACCCGCAAATGGTTTTTCATGGAACAACACTTCGAATTTATGGTGATGCGCCACCCGTTTCATGATGTCCATCAACAACTGATTGTGATCATTGGCCAGGTTGGCCTCTTCAAAAATAGGCGCCAACTCAAACTGGTTAGGTGCCACTTCATTGTGACGCGTTTTCACCGGAATACCTAGTTTGTGACACTCAATCTCCAGTTCAATCATGAATTGAGTGACACGTTCCGGAATCGATCCAAAATAGTGGTCATCCAATTGCTGATCTTTGGATGAACTGTGTCCCATTAAGGTACGACCGGTCAACATCAAATCGGGACGTGCCTGAAACAATGCCTGATCCACTAAAAAGTACTCTTGCTCCCATCCCAGGTTGGCATGTACTTTTCTGACATCTTTATCAAAATATTGACAAACGCCAACAGCAGCCTGATCAACGGCCGCCAGGGCTTTTAACAATGGTGTTTTATAATCAAGGGCCTCACCTGTGTAAGAAATAAAAATGGTGGGCACACATAAAGTTGTTCCGACGATAAAAGCAGGTGATGAGACATCCCAGGCCGTGTATCCACGTGCCTCAAAAGTCTGGCGAATACCTCCTGAAGGGAATGACGAAGCATCCGGCTCCTGTTGTGCGAGTAATTTTCCGGAGAACGCCTCAATCATATTACCGTTTTCTCCAAAATCGATGAAACCATCATGCTTTTCAGCAGTGGCATCTGTTAATGGCTGAAACCAGTGGGTGTAATGAGTGGCTCCATGTTCAATGGCCCAGGCTTTCATGCCCGCGGCTACATTATCGGCCATCTTCCGATCGATGGGTTCCCCTTTTTCATTGGCTAACTTAACGGCATGATAAGCATCCCGTGAAAGGTATTTAGCCATTGCCGCTTTACCAAATACTAATTCACCAAAGTAATCGGTTGCCATTTTACCAGGAAATACCACTTCCTTCGGTGCTCTGTTCATCAACTCTCCAAGAGCCTGAAATCTTAATTTCGCCATAGTTGTATCTTTTTAATTTGAGTTAGCAGTGACAAAAATAGACTATTTTTTGAAACAACCTACTTTTTAACAGGGGTAATTTGATAAAATCACATCTTAAAACGACTAACACCCCTGAATTATACGGAAAACAAAAAAATAAATGCACTATTCCACCAAAAGACACCCCCTAAATACACCACCCCATTTAGAAGAAAGTATAATTTACAAAAAACCACCTATTCTAAAAAAGAACAGGTGGTTTTTATTAAAATTAAAATTTCCTTAATACCCTCCCTAAAAAATGAGGGGTATAATATTATTTTTCCATTTCTGCGAAATACTTGTAGAAATAAGGAAGTGTTTCAATACCATTATAAAATTGCTCCAATGGAAAATTCTCATTAGGTGAATGAATGGCATCTGATTCCAAACCAAAGCCCATCAATACAGACTTAACTCCCAGAATCTGCTCAAAAGTAGAAATGATTGGAATAGACCCCCCACTACGAACCGGTACCGGACGCTTACCAAACACTGCTTCGCAAGCTTTATCAGCTGCTTTATAAGCAGGTAAATCAATTGGACATACGTAAGCTTGTCCGCCATGTAAATGCTCTACTTTAACTTTTACGCAGGCTGGTGCCACTGATTCGAAGTGTTTAATAAACAACTCTGCAATCTTCTCATGGTTTTGGTCAGGCACCAAACGGGAAGAGATTTTAGCATATGCCTTAGATGGCAATACCGTTTTAGCACCTTCGCCAGTATAACCACCCCAAATACCACAGATATCAAATGACGGACGGATACCAGTACGCTCATTTGTACTATATCCTGCTTCACCACCTAATTCTTCTACATCCAATGCTTTTTTATAAGCATCTTCGGAATATGGCGCCTGCGCCATTAATGCACGTTCTTCATCAGATACTTCAATGACGTCATCGTAGAATCCGGGAACCGTAATGTGTCCCTTTTCATCCACCATTTCAGTAATCATCTTAGCCAATACATTGATTGGGTTAGCTACCGCACCACCAAACAATCCGGAGTGCAAGTCACGACTAGGACCTGTCACCTCTACCTGCCAGTAACATAAACCACGTAAACCGGTAGTGATCGTTGGTACATCCGGAGCAATCATACCAGTATCAGATACTAAAATCACATCCGACTTTAACAGTTCTTTATTATCGGTACAGAATTTAGGCAGGTTTGGCGATCCAACTTCCTCTTCCCCTTCAATGAGGAATTTTACATTACACTTCAGCTGATTGGTTTTCACCAGGTATTCAAAAGCTTTCGCATGCATGAATCCCTGTCCTTTATCATCGTCAGCACCACGGGCCCAAATTTTACCATCCCGAATTTCAGGCTCAAACGGAGGTGATTTCCACAATTCAATGGGATCCACCGGCATCACATCCATGTGACTATATACCATTACTGTAGGATAAGAGGGATCCAGGATTTTCTCAGCATACGTCACCGGATTACCTTCTGTTTCCAGCACCTCTGCCTTATCAACACCAGCTTCTAATAGTAACTTCTTCCACATTTCTGCAGCGCGATACATATCGGGTTTGTGATCAGCAATTGAACTGATGGATGGAATTCTGATTAACTCGAACAACTCTTCCAGGAAACGCTCCTTGTTGTCCTCAATGTACTGTTTGAGATCTTGCATGCTTATTCTATTTTAAATTAGAATTTTCATTTATGATTCTGAAAAGTACATATCCCAAGACAGAAAACCAAAGACAAATCTCATTGTTTGAACATTGTTTCAATAAATAAAAACTAAATCACTAAAAAAACCGGTAAAACGAGTCATTCGCTTTACCGGTTTTTTCTTTTAGTATCTATTCAGCTTACTTAATATTATTAAAGACGCCAGTTACATCATCATCCTCTTCAAATTTGGCTAATAACTTATCAATCTCCACCATTTGCTCGTCCGTCAACTCTTTGGTATCCTGTGGAATTCGTTCAAATTCAGCATTCTCAATTTCGAAAGCGTTATCTTCAAGATATTTCTGAATCGGTCCAAAAGCTTCAAATTCACCGTAAATCATGATGAACCCTTCATCTTCGAATATCTCCTGAACACCGGCATCGATCAATTCAAGCTCCAGCTCTTCCAAATCAATCCCTTCTTTCATGACCACTTTAAAGTTGCACTTGTGCTCAAACATATAATCCACACAACCTGTAGTCCCTAATGAACCGCTATATTTATTAAAATAGCTACGTACGTTAGCAACCGTACGCACTGGATTATCAGTTGCCGTCTCCACCATAAAAGCCGTACCAAACGGTCCGTATCCTTCGTAAACCACTTCATTGTAGTCGGCCTGATCCTTACTTGATGCCTTTTTAATTGCACGTTCCACATTGTCTTTTGGCATGTTGGCTGCCTTAGCATTCTGGATCAGCACCCTTAGGCGTGAATTACTGTGCGGGTCAGGACCACCATCTTTCACTGCAATAGTAATTTGCTTTCCAATCTTAGTAAATGTCTTGGCCATGGTTCCCCAGCGTTTCAGCTTTGTGGCCTTACGATATTCAAATGCGCGTCCCATGTTTTAAATCTCTAAATTATTCAAGAAGTGCAAATTTATATCGGTTTTTTGAAAAAACGGAGGATGACTTGCTTTTTTTTGTAGGCAGATCTACATTATCTCGTCCAATTCGAAAAAAATGAGTACTGAATAAATTCCATTTTATCTTTTTCTTGTCTTATATTCACAAAATGGACATTCAACAGATATTCAGAAACAATAAGAAATGGATTGCTGAAAAGCTCCGACTTAACAAAGAATTTTTCAAGCAATTATCAGAAGATCAAAATCCAGATGTCTTATACATTGGGTGCTGCGATAGTCGTGTGCCGGCTGAAGAAATAATGGGGGTGCATCCCGGGCAGATATTTGTTCACCGCAACATTGCCAACATGGTTCCCAATACTGATCTGAGCACCATGTCTGTTATAAATTATGCAATCCTTCACCTACAAGTAAAACACATTGTGGTGTGTGGTCACTATGACTGTGGCGGTATTAAAGCAGCTATGCAACCGGCTGACCTGGGTATTCTCAATCCATGGCTTCGAAATATCCGTGATGTCTATCGCCTTCATAAAGAAGAACTCAGCCTATTGGAGGATGACAAAGAGAAATACGATCGCTTAGTGGAGTTAAATGTTCAGGAACAATGTGTCAATGTGATAAAAACAGCCGAAGCTCAAAATGCGATCCAAGCCAAACAAGTGACTGTTCATGGCTGGGTTTTTAACCTTAAAACAGGTCAATTAGTCGATTTGAATATCGATTTTGATAACATCCTGAAAGATATCATGGACATCTATCGCCTTTCATAGATCTATCATATCCCTTACCGTTCAATTCACTTGAAAATATCCATTATAAACCATCTTATATCCTCTAAAAACTCAATTTGATCAATCACCCCTTACTTTTCCCTTCTAATTTTAGTAATTTAATGGGGTTGAAAAGTGTTGGATAATGCTATTTCCAATTGATATCCGAACCATTTTATATGTATTTTCAATTAGCAACCTGTTAATTGCTCTATTTCTCTTTGTTTTTATTCGCATTACACATTCTTCGGACCAGATCCTCAAACTTTATCTCCTACCTAAAAGCTTCTACTTCTTTGCTTTTTTATTACTTGGATGGCGCGACATCATACCTGATTTCATTTCCATTACAGCAGGCAATAGCTTTCTAATATTTGCCATTTCAATGGATATTTTTTGCATAAAACAAACATCCGGATCCTTTGTAATCAAAAAATTAAGACACCACCTAATCTTCACAACCCTTTTGGTTATTTTCTTCTGGTCGTTTTCCCAAAATGAATATCATATTCGTGTAGTAGTGAACTCCTCTATTCTTTTTATATTTTTTATGCATGGTGCTGCTCCATTATTAGTACAAGGCTCTGGTTTCACGCTTCAGAAAGTAGCAGGAGTTATCTTTTTACTAAGCGCTATTTTATTTGTATACAGAGGCATTAACATCCTTTATTTCCACACACAATCCTCTCTTTTAGAGCCCAGCACGGCAAAACTTATTATCCTTTACTCTATATACCAAGTCTCAATTTTTAATACTTTCCTATTATTCCTGATTTCCAAAGAAGGTGACAATAAACATCTGCATGAGCAGAACAAGAAGATTGAAACAGATAATGAATTGCTTAACAAATTAAATACGACTAAGAATAAATTCCTCTCTATTATTTCACATGACTTACGTGGACCACTTGGAAACATCGAGAACCTGTCATTGCTGATGCAGGATAAGGAAAACAACTTTAGCGACTCTGAAACAGACAAGTATCTGAATGTAATTCAACAAAGTGCCTCTCAAGCGAACCGTTTATTAAACAACCTCCTTTATTGGTCATTATCAGAATCGGATTCCATTCGCTTCACACCTATTCAATTTTCAATAAAAAACCTCATTGAGGAATCCCTTTCTTTATTATCTCCCCTGGCCATCAGAAAACACATTATTATCCATAAACAGATATCAGAAGATTTAATTGCCTTTGCCGATATTGAGATGGCTAACACAATCATCCGGAACTTAATCAGCAATTCAATAAAGTACTCTCATCCACATAATAGCATTACTATCCAAAGTTTTCTCATTGAAAAAAACATGGTTAAAACAGAAGTTATTGATCATGGAATTGGTATGTCGCCACAAAAGGTTTTACAAATATTCAATTCCAATGAATTCCATTCAGAAAAAGGAACGTCCAATGAAAGCGGAACAGGACTAGGCCTAAAGTTATGTGTTGAATTCGCGAAAAAAAATGGTGGTGAGCTTGGCGTTGAAAGCAGTGTTGGTAAAGGAAGTTGCTTCTGGGTTACTTTGCCATCTGCACCTCCACACACCAACACCAGCTAATCTGTTCGAATAACTATATTTTTCGCTGCTCTACTAATGTTTTATGCACATCTTCCATTTCATCGTAAAAAACCTGACCATATTTACGAATAATAGGTTCTTTTAAAAACTGATAAATAGGTACCCCTAATTGTGCCCCAAACTCACGTGCCGGATGACAAATGGGCCAGACATGATAATTTAAGGCTTCAAAATCCGGATATTTAGCCACGCGAATGGGATAAAGATGACATGAGATTGGTTTCTTAAAGTCGACCAATCCATCCTTATGCGCTTTATCAATGGCACATTTACAGATTCCCTTTTCATCAAAGTAAGTGTAAACACACTCACGCCCATTAATGATTGGTGTTACTTTATCTCCATCGGCATCAATCACCCAGGTTCCGTGTTTTTCAACCTCTTCAATGGCCTTTTCAGAAAGAAATGGTTTCACAATCGGGTATATTTCCTCAAGAACACCTGTTTCATCATCCTCCAACGGAGCACCCGACTCTCCTTCTACACAACATTCCCCTTTACATACTTCCAGATTGCAAACAAATCGTTTTTCGAAAACATCAAGGCTTATTATTTTATCATCTATCTGAACCATACTTAATTCTAAAATACTTTAAGAAGCGCAAAGATATAAGTTTTATTTGGTGCTGGTATAAGAGCCCGCTAAAATAATAGTCGACGATTTCACATCTCTGAACAATTCATTAGAACTCAATACCCCGCTGGGCTTGTACTCCTAATTGAAAGGGATGTTTCACACAATTAATTTCAGAGACCAGATCTGCTATTTCCATTATTTCAGGCTTGGCATATCGTCCCGTTAAAACCAGGTGAAGCCGGGGCTGTTCAGCTCTCATTTTCTCAATCAACTCAATCATTTGCTCAGGATAGATGACCTGCTTTCCGACCTTCTCCGGTAACTGCATGGCTGTATTCACCTCATCCAAAATAACCATATCATATTGTGCTGAATGTACTTTCTCCTTTGCCAGTTGCCAGGCCCTTTCTACCGTTTCAAGCGTTGCTTCAGCACTCACTTGCCAGGTACATCCTGCTCCTGCCTGATAGTTTTCAACTCCTAAGCGGTTCATCATCTCTATTTCACCATACCCGGAATCCGCTGATTTCAGGAACTGAATGACACAGACCTTTTTGTTATGCCCCAAACAACGCAACATCATACCCATCGCAGATGTTGTTTTCCCTTTTCCATTTCCGGTGATGACCATCACCAATCCTTTGGTATCCATCTTATCCTCAATAATAGTACATAAATAATTACCTATACAATCTCTTGAATATCCATTTTAAAGCATTCCTCTTCTTCTAATACCTTGTATTTTGTAATGGACAATGGTTTACTAAATACAGGTCCATCCACTACCAGACTGTGGTACTCGCCCCTCTCGGCCATGGGACAAAATTTACCGGAAGCTTCGTTTGCCAGTTCTTCATTTAAGTATCGTCCCAACCACTCCCGACCCAGAAATTTTTTATTCACATTCACAATAACAGACCTGAACCCCAGAACCAGGTACTCTTGGTATAACTCCATCGAATCCCCGGGTTTGATCCAAGCCGGAAAAAGAGAACTTAACTTCACCTCACGACACACTTCTTCAATCCATACCCGATGCTCTTCCAAATACAAATCACCATATACTACATGCGTAATACCATGCTCTTGTTTTATCTGTTTTAACTTTTCAACATAAGCATCGCGATAAGCACCAGCCTCAAAATACATGAAATCGATGGGTAATGCCATCGCTTCTGCCTGCTTTTTCAAAATAGTTTCGCGATATCCATGTGCCATGGTTTTATCCACATTTGCCGGTATAGATGTCAATAGCATAACCGGTTTCCCATAATCTTGCTGCGCCTTATACATTGCCAGACTACAATCTTTGCCGCCACTCCAGGATACGATATACTTCATAATGATCTTTTTAGTATTAAAAAAACAAGGGTATTTCTCATCTGAAGGTAAAGACAACAAAGATGTACACGAATGTAATACCAATTGTATAACAAATTGATTGGTAAAGTATTTTGATTAGTAAACGGTATAAAACCGATGTTTCTTTGCTTTTTCACCGGAAAATTGCTTTTAGACAAACAGCCGCATCCCCACTCATTCGTTGGGGCACCCGGTGATAGTGCTGAATCTTACAGATCGATAAATGCTAAAGCCGCGATTAAGATGGCGCCCACAATCCATACAAATGAATACATAATCCACACTAACAACATTTTGAAAAATGATTTCACCCAGGTGCGTTTGTATAAAGCTCTTGCTCCTGCTACCTGATAGATGGGGACAAACCAAAAAAGATAGCCTTCGGGATGAATACCTTTATCAGGTAATATTAGGTTGATTATAATTACTAAGGTGGTAATCGTAAACAGAAAAGAGTGAATATTAAGTGCAAAAATAAGATGCCCGATAAAAAGTGGTTTACTCCGGAAAAAGGATATGTATAAGAAAAAAGCAAACACCGGCATAAACAAAAAGAAAGCCCAGGAAGCATATTGTAATGCCTTATTGACATATAATTCCGGATAATCGACTATCTTCTTTACATTCCGCTTCAATTTACACTCAAGTGCATCATTACCAACATCTATATTAAAATCCTTCATTCCTTTTATAATCTCCTCTTGGCCAGGAAACACTTCACCCTCTTTACTCACGCCAATAGTATCAAGGTTAGCATCGGCCAGCTCTTTGTTGATTTCCTGCCGGATAGCAACACTCAATGAATCCTGCGAATGACCTAAAGAGTCCACTATAGCGCTGGCACTCTCCTTTATCTCATCAACCGATATATCACCGGTAATTTTATTTCCCACAATTGAATTGGAGCTTACTTTTGAAATCAAAAGAAACATCACAAAACTAATAAAGACATAAAAGCGAAATGGTGGCATGTAACGCGCCCTGCGTCCTTCAAGGAAATCAATGGTTAAGTGGGCAGGTTTAAATAATACGGCTACTAAGGTTTTGATGAGCCGTGTATCAAAGGAAACAATTGTACCCATAAAATCGACAATCATAAACCGCAAGGGGCGCTCCATTTCTTTTACGGATTGTCCACAATGAGAACAGTATTTACCCACAAATTGGGCTTCACAGTTTTTACAGGTGATTAAATTTGATTCCTCTTCATTATCAGTTGGAGTAGAAGGTGTGATTTCGTTAGGGTTCATATCAAGTATCCTGATCTGATTGTTTAACTTTAATAATTCGACCAAAGATATGCTTTTAATCGAAAAAGGTATTTCAGGATTGTAAAAAACAACTACTGTTTGATAGGAATCATAAATACAAAACAAGCTCCTTCACCTAAGCGGGATTGTACAGAAATGGTTCCACCCATTATCTCTATCAAACTTTTAGAGATTGACAAGCCGAGACCGGTACCACCGCCATATTGCTGGTTTAGTTGTTGTTCGGCCTGTCCAAAACGCTCAAAGATGTATTCATGATCTTTCGGATCAATGCCTACTCCACTGTCTTTCACAAAAAACTCTATCCCATCAGCTTTCACCATACAGCCAAACCTAACGCTTCCTACTATTGTAAACTTGAATGCGTTAGAAATCAGATTATTAAAAATCTGATGTAATTTTTGCCGGTCGGCCGTCACGCTAACTTCTTCCTGTAGAGTATCTCCCTCAATTAGAATTTCCACTCCCTCCAGCTGCGACAACGGTGCAAAAAAAGCAAACAGATCAGCCAGCAATTCATTTACCGAAAACACTTGCCAATTCAACTCCATTTGTTCGGTTTCGATTTTTGAAATCTCCAATACATCATTAATAATGTTCAATAACTGCTGACCACTTCGGAGAATAACATTGGTATATTCCGTCCGTTCTTCATTGGAAACATCAGGATTCCGTAATAATTCAGAAAAACCAATAATTCCATTCATGGGTGTGCGGATTTCGTGGGACATATTGGCCAGAAAGGCGGACTTCAATCGATCACTTTCCTCAGCTTTTGCTTTGGCAGAAATGAGCGCCCGCTCATCTTCTTTAGCTTTGGTCACGTCACGTACAATAGCTAATGTTCTATCTGCCGATAAATACACCATTCTGGATTCAAAGATCATGGTACGCTGGTTAATAATCAGCTCGTAATCGTATGTTTCGATCCCCTTTGCTGCCAGAACCTTTGAGATTTTTTCATGCGTTAATGCTGCTATACCGGGTGGTAAAATATCATCCACTTTTTTATTTATAAATTCATTGGGTGCCATATATAACTCATCTGTGTTCTCAGTCCTATAATCACAGATCACTCCCTGGGCATCGAACACAAAAATATTATCGGGAATCACTGATAATAAACTTTGCACTTTTTCATGATTCGACTCAGCCAACTTTTTTGCCTCCTTCAAATGAGTGATCAACTCTTTTTCCATGGTCACATCAGTTAAGGAACCAAACCCTTTTGAGGGTTCTCCATTTTTGAATTGAACAATTCCGCTTCCTTTGAAAAAACGATAACTATTCTTCCCCCATTCAATGCGAAACTCTCCATTCCAAGGTTTTCGGGTCAGTATTGACTTATTCCATTTACGAATAATCAGCCCTCTATCATCGGGATAAATACGCGTTATAAACTCTTTAAGGGTCTTAGAATGCCTGGATTCACTTTTAAAAAACTCACTCCTGCGGTGCCACACCAATCCATCTGTTTTTATGTCCCACTCATAAATAATATCATTGGTATGCATGGCTACGAGACGAAAGCGTTCCTCATTTTCGCGCAATTTATCAATGGCTGTTTTTATCTCTTCAATATCCTGCGTAACGCCATGAATACCATCCAAGCGATTATCGACAATAACCGGCCTTACCGAAGTGCGCACCCACCGAAATGTTTCGTCTGCTTTGAATAGACGGTGTTCAAAGGTATAGGTTTTTCCGGATCGAATTTCAAATAACACCTGATTGACCTTTTGCAAATCCTCCGGATGAATATAGGCCGCAAAATGTTTATTCATTAACTGATCAGGCCTATATCCGGTGAGTTGTTTTATCATCGGGCTGATGTATGAAAGAAAGCCCTGCTTATTAAGAGAAAAAATGGTATCGTTGATATTCTCAACCAAATCGCGGTATTTAGTTTCTTTTTCACGTAACGCGACTTCTGATTTAAATTTATCTGTTACATCCACAATAATTCCAACAGCGCCGTTCAATTTGTTGGTTCTGTCAAATACAGGTGCAGTATGCAACTGTATAAAATGAATTTGTTGACTTCCAGATATAAAAAATTCCCCTTCATAAAATCCTTCATCGCCACACATGGGGATTTCCAGAACCGGTATGATTCGGCTGTCCTCCAATAAATGCATATCAAATCCTATTAACTGGTTGTGTGGAGATTTTAGAAGCTGCGAAAATCGATCATTCAAGTTAGTGACAACCAACTCTTTGTTGTAATGAAAAATACCTACCGGTGAATGATTAAAAAGAATCCGATACGTCTCTTCTGAAATCTGGAGTTCTGATTTTTCTGGCTGAACAGCTTTATTAATCAAGTATCCCAACTCGCTTGAACATTGACGTAAAAAAAGCCTTTCACTTGAATTAATTTTTCGCTCTACCTGATCGGCTAAAATTATATAATAGCTTCCGGAACACGATACATCTTTAATAGTTTGAGATCCATAATACAGTGATGAAAAACGAGAACTCATATGCAATTTCTCCAAATCTCCCGAAACCACATTTTCTTTAAATTCAGTTGCCAGAAGTACTTTACATTTCATTTCTGCTTCCGTATCCCATAGACAAAACGTATAATGACTAACGAACTCCTCATCTGTTACCTGACATACAAACACAAAGGGAAGATTCATCAATTCAGCCAACATCGTTACTGTTTCAGACAATTCTTCTATTTCTTCTCCTATTTTGTAAACCAATTGCTTCATTCATTTCATATCACAACGTCTCAAACTTCACCTTTATTCACTCGTTAACCGTATTAAATATAGGTAGAATAAAAAAAAATAACAACCAAAGTGAACTACCGAATACTGTACACATATAATACCGTATTTTTCTTAACGATCCTTATAGAACGTATAATTTTCATCCTCAAGCCCCATCCGATATTGAGAAACATCCCTTGCACTGCCTAATATTTTTTATCTTTGCCCAAATTTTCTCAAAACAATGCAACAGCTCAGCCCCATCATGTTCGTGGGCACTTGCTCCGATGCGGGTAAAAGTGTGATTAATGCTGCCATGTGCCGCATCTTAAAATTAGACGGCTATCATCCGGCTCCTTATAAAGCGCAAAACATGTCACTTAATAGTTATGCTACGCCCGAAGGCTTTGAGATTGGTCGTGCACAAGCTACCCAAGCTGAGGCTTGTGGCATCGAATGTCACACCGATATGAATCCTGTTTTACTGAAGCCTACGGGAGAGAAGCTGTCTCAGCTTGTATTGAATGGCAAGCCCATTGGCAATCGCTCAGCTTATGAATATATACGGTCCGATAACAATAACTACTTGTTTGATGAAGCTTTTGCGGCATTTCAACGCTTATCACAACGCTATTCTCCCATTGTGTTAGAAGGAGCCGGTTCCATTGCTGAGCTCAACCTTAAAAAGCGGGACATCGTGAATATGAATATGGCCATACGCACCAATGCGGCCGTCTATTTAGTGGCAGACATTGAGCGCGGTGGTGTTTTTGCCAGTGTTTATGGTAGTATCGCTTTATTGGAGCCAGAAGAGAAAGCGCTCATCAAGGGGATTATCATTAATAAATTCAGAGGTGATATTAACCTGTTTGATGATGGAAAAAAAATATTAGAAGAGTTAACCGGTATTCCGGTAACAGGTGTCATCCCTTATTTTAAGGACATTTATATAGAAGATGAAGACTCGGTTGGGTTGGACAAGAAGAATAACCGTGCTTCAGAAGACACCATTAATGTGGCTGTGGTTTTACTCAACCAAATAGCTAATTTTACAGATTTCAATGCCCTGGAGCAGGATAATCGTGTAAATGTATACTATTCGAGCGATGTGAATGAACTGCGAAAAGCTGACATCCTGATTATTCCGGGATCAAAAAACACCTTGGCCGATCTGAGCTATATTAAGGAAACAGGCATTGCAGATGTCATAACAGAAGCTCACCAACAAGGCAAAACAGTCATTGGCATTTGTGGTGGATACCAAATGATGGGGCAAGTGGTTAAAGACCCCGATGGCTTAGAAGGATCAGTCACTGAACTAAGCGGATTACAATTATTACCGGTTGAAACCACCATCACCGCTGATAAAGAAACCATACAAACCCAATTTAAGTTTGGTCAAGACGGCTCCCCTTGTCAGGGTTATGAAATTCACATGGGACGCACACAGGTCCTTGATACAGTTCAACCGCTTGCTCATAAAGAAGATGGCTCAACCGAAGGCGTCTATCTCCATCAAAAATGTTGGGGAACTTATATACATGGTGTTCTGGATAACAAAGCGGTGATTGATCATCTGTTGGCTCCTTACACAGATGATCCCGGACAACCATTTAGTTACAAAGAATTCAAAGAGCGGGAATACAATCGTCTGGCCAATCATGTACGCGAATACCTGGACATAGATGCCATTTACAAAACAATGCAACAAACAGCACACCAATGATTCGAAACGAATTCAGACATGGCGATGACGGCTACCGCTATAACCGGGAAGTCATTGCCGATTTCAGCACCAACACCTGGTATTTAGGTCCCGATCCCGAATTGATTCGATTCTTACAAGAGGCCATGCCGCGTATTCATAAATATCCTGAACTACTAGGTGAATCATTTACCTGTCAATTGGCTGATCATCATCAACTGGCCCATGATCAGATTCTGGTGACCAATGGGACAACTGAGGCTATCTTCTTGATTGCGCAAGCTTATATGGGGGATAGTAGCCGCATCATCACACCTACTTTTTCAGAGTACGAGCATGCCTGTGGTGTCTATGGTCACCGGGTATCGTTTTGTGGCTCCAATTTTATTGCCCCCAAACTTACCACGCCCGAGGGGCTTTTTTGGATGTGCAACCCCAATAACCCCACCGGCCAGGTCTTCAAGCGTGATCTACTCCGAAAAATCGTAAAAGATAATCCGCAAACCATCTTTATCATTGATGAAGCCTATAGTGATTTTTGCCTTGAAGATATTTCATTGGTGCCAGACATTCCCCAGTTTCGCAATCTGATTATCCTCAAATCACTAACAAAAAACCATTGTCTTCCCGGATTGCGAGTAGGGTATTTAATGGCCCATCAAATGATTCGTCAGAAAATAGCTGCATTCCGTCCCCCCTGGTCAGTAAATACACTGGCTCAGGTAGCAGGCGAGCAGTTGCTTAAATACCCACGCATCAAACCAGAATTACTACTGGAGCACCATGCCATAGCACGTTCTTTTCAAGCTGAGATGGCAACCATTCCAGGTTTTGAAGCACAACCCTCCTCCACTGGTTTCTTCCTGGCAAAAACACCTCACAATGCCGCTGAACTAAAAGAAACACTGGTAAATGAATACGGATTACTCATTCGTGATGCGTCAAACTTTAAGACCTTATCGCCCAATCATATTCGTCTGGCTACGCTTTCACGCCACAAGAACGATTTATTAATTAAGGCCTTGAAAGAGATCACTCAGTCTGCACCAGTCATTTAAACTGCATGGAACACTACCCGGAAATGACAGCTGTTTTGATAGCTTATTTATTAGATTTACTAATAGGCGACCCATTGTGGCTACCCCACCCCATAGTGGCATTTGGATGGAGTATCTCCAAAGGCGAAAAATTACTTAACAAAGGAAACCACCGCTTGGTGAAAGGAGCGTTGATGAGCATTGGTCTCATTGCTTTTGCATTTGTCTTCTTCTACGCATTAATGTGGGT
This sequence comes from Marinilabiliaceae bacterium, assembly GCA_016342595.1. Taxonomy (GTDB): domain Bacteria; phylum Bacteroidota; class Bacteroidia; order Bacteroidales; family Marinilabiliaceae; genus JAEINY01. Next base: position 3,076 of record JAEINY010000105.1, on the reverse strand, counting down.
ATCAGACTGGTTGCACCCCTTGATAGCAACTATTCTCACCGGCCTCTTCTTCTTCTTTGGAATCGCTAACCGAACCCTCATCAAAGAAGGATTGGATGTATTCAAAATATTGGACAAAGATGGCCTGGAGGCCGGGCGCAAACAACTCTCTCGCATTGTGGGGCGCGATACCTCAGAACTATCCCCTCAACAGATACGAACAGCCGTATTGGAAACCATGGCCGAAAACCTCAGTGACGGTGTGGTAGCGCCCTTGTTCTGGTTTGCCATAGCCGGTATTCCTGGTATGATGACCTATAAAATGATCAACACGCTGGATTCCATGATTGCTTATAAAAATGAGCGTTACCTGTACTTTGGTCGTGTAGCGGCTTATATAGATGACGCTGCTAACTATATTCCGGCGCGTTTAACAGCATTTATTATGGCATTGGCAGCCTTTGCACCCAGAGCTGTCACCTTTATCTTTCAGTTTGGAAAAAAACACAGCAGCCCCAATGCCGGGTATCCCGAAGCCGCTTTAGCCGGCATCTTGAACTGCCGCTTTGGGGGGCCAAATGTTTATCACGGGCAGCTAGTCAATAAACCTCACATAGGTATTCAGGATCAAACATTTTATTACTCACATATAAAAATCACATCGCGCATCAATCATGCGGTATGTCTTTTTACAATTATTCTTATCCTTATTAGTAGATATTTTCTTTAATAAAAACCATTATGGCAGCACTCGAATCCTTTCATATTCCGGAATTATATACTCAACTCAGTGACGAACTTCAGTATAAACTGGATCAAAAAGCAAAGCCTATCGGATCATTGGGCCAAATGGAACGGATAGCCAAACAGATTGGATTAATTCAAGGTACTTTAACGCCAGCCCTTCACAAGCCTGTAATGCTCACGGTTGCCTCTGATCATGATATCTGCGATGAAGGCGTTAGCCCGTGTCCCATTGACATCACCTGGCAGCAGTGTCTGAATTTCCTGCATGGTGGCGGCGGCATTGGACTGTTTGCACAGGAGTATGGCTTCGATTTATACGTAGTGGATGCCGGCGTGAAATATGATTTCCCCGAACACCCTAAGCTGATTGACGCGAAAGTTAGAAAGGGCTCCCGAAACTTCTTACACGAACCGGCTATGACCCGTGAAGAATGTGAGACGGCACTGGCTAATGGACGCCAAATCGTCACCCGCTTTGCCAAAGAAGGAAGCAATGTAGTAGGCTTTGGTGAGATGGGGATCGGCAATACCTCACCGGCATCGGCTTTGTTAGCTGTCTTGGGCAACTTATCCGTGATTGAAAGTGTTGGCTCCGGTTCCGGCTTATCGCCTGAAGGAGTGATCAACAAGACCAAGGTCATCCAGGAAGCCATCCGTAAGCATGGTATATCAAAAGATCCCATAGAAAACCTGGCCAGATATGGTGGTTTGGAAATCGCCACCATTGCCGGTGGTATGTTAGAGGCCGCTGCCCGCCGTATGGTGGTTATCACCGACGGTTTCATCACTACGTCAGCACTGTTAGCCGCTCATGCGATTAATCCGCGTGTGGTGGATTACACATTCTTCTCGCATCAATCACAAGAACAAGGTCATAAAAATATGGTGGACTTTATGGGAGGTGAACCCATTTTGGACTTAGGATTCAGATTGGGCGAAGGAACAGGAGCAGCAGTCGCTTACCCCATCATTAAAGGATCAGTGGCTTTGATTAATAAGATGACATCGTTTGATGAAGCAGCGGTGTTCAATACAGCGAATGAGGCAATTGAGAAATAGCTGTTAGCCTCTAGCTGCTAGCTATTAGCCTTTAGCTACTAGTGGCTAGCAGCTAGAGGCTAAAGGCTAAAGGCTAGTAGCTATATATTCCATCTAAAAACAGCCGATGCCACTGACCAGTTGGATCCCAGATCGGCAAAAGCCACCAAATCCCCTTTCTTCAGTTTGCCTTTTTTCACGGCATCAGCCGTAATGATGGGAATACTGGATGTCTCCACACAAGTATGTTCAGCAATGGTTTCATGGACTTTGGCGTAATCCACACCAGTATTAGCTGCCCAACGCCGGTTTAACCACTCAAACTTTTGGGCAAAGATGTAATGATCCACCTCATCGGGTTGCAGCCTCAATGCGCCCAGGCTTTGGTGCATTGAATAGGGCAGGAAATTCTCCACATAAGGTAAATCACGTGCGAAACTATTGGGTGAGATCGTAAAGTAGGCTTTCAAAGAGGGATCTGTATCCCACGGTCCCGCTTTCTTCGTATCCACCTTTACTTCGGCAGCTATTTCAGGATATTGTTCGGACATGAGGTGGAAAGCCTGTAAACCATACCCCGGTTCTGTTTGACGCAATACAAAAGCCCCGCCGCCATCACCTACCAGCATGGTTTTCATGATGGTACTATCAGTATGCGACAAGATGGATTCTCCCGAAACCACCAATACGGTTTTATAGAACCCCGAAGCCACAAAGCTGGCACCGGTAATCAAAGCATACATCCAACCAGTAAAGCCCTGGTCGATATTGATGGCCGTCGCATTTTTAGCCCCCAGCTCTGTTTGAATGGTGACCGAATTTGGGGGTGTTAACTGCGACAGATCGCGTGTTATGTGTGTCACCACAATCATATCAATCTCCGACACATCGATGCCCGCATTATCAATGGCCGCCCGCCCGGCTTTTACTGCCATATCGGTAAAGGTCTCGTCTCTGGCCCATCGCCGCTCTTTAATTCCACTCTGATTATCCATAAAAGATTGTTCTTCTTCAGATAACTGCAGGTGTTTAAAATCTTCATTTTTAACAATGGCAGGCGGCAAGTAACTCCCGACTCCAATAATGCCCACCGGCACCTGAGGCACCACCGGTTTAGCGTGAGATAAGCGAAATTTCGTATCTATCATAACAAGTTATTTTTCCAATCGTGAAAATAACCCTTTTTAGGGGGAATGGGTGATAGAAACGAATACAATAATTCAAAGACTTCACTAAGGGTAAACGTAAAGAAATTTAGATCTTTGTGTTTTCTTTGAGACTTAGTGTCTTATACCGTTTACTAATCAAAATG
>JAEINY010000104.1 GCA_016342595.1 Marinilabiliaceae bacterium | reverse complement strand
GTGATTCCGGCGGGATTCGAACCCACGACCCATAGCTTAGAAGGCTATTGCTCTATCCAGCTGAGCTACGGAACCATCCTTTTGTTGTTGTACTTTCTTTTAAAAGCGATGCAAAGATAGATATTCATTTTATTCACACAAACTATTTGAAAGAAAAAATGGTTCTCTTTTTCAGCTGAAAAGCCTGATGATGGTGCAATCTATTGAAGTACATCCGTTTGTTTATAGTGATTTTTTTTGCGTTTTTGTTGTTTCCGGTAATGGATACAAGAATTAACAACTGATAGAAGTCATTATTAGGCTGCTTTTAGTAGTTTTGTCAGTTCAAATTTTAAGAAACCCATGAGCAGGCAACAGAAAAATGTAAGAGAATTGGAGTTTGAGCACATCCCTAAGTTGATGTGGCGGTATTTTCTGCCTGCTTTTGCCGGTGTGATTGTCAACTCTCTTTATAATATTGTTGATCGCATCTTCATTGGTCATGGGGTAGGTGCTATGGCTTTGTCCGGTCTGAGTGCCGTTTTTCCCATTATGGTTATTATGATGGCTTTTGGTATGCTCATTGGCATGGGAGCTGGTGTAAGGGTATCGCTCAATATGGGCAAAAAGGATTTCAAAAGAGCTGAAAAAGTATTAGGTAACGCTTTTGTACTCATGATAGTGATGGCGTTGGCTATTATGGGATTAGGTTTTGCCATTAAAGATCCGCTATTGCACTTTTTTGGGGTTAATAATCAGACCTTTGATTATGCCAATGAATATCTGAATATCATCCTGTTTGGTTCTGTGTTTAATATTGTTGGCTATTCTTTAAATAATCTGATTCGTTCTGAAGGTAGTGCACGAGTGGCGATGGTTTCTATGTTGATTAGTGCGGGTTTAAATATCATCCTGGATCCAATTTTCATCTTTTGGCTCGACATGGGTGTTGCCGGTGCTGCTTATGCCACTGTCATCTCACAGTTTGTTTTGTGTATTTGGGTGATTGCTCATTTTAGCAGTATCCGTTCTGTGATCCGTCTCCGATGGCGTAATTTTAAAGTGCATTGGGACATTGTTTGGTACATTGTCACCATTGGCTTTGCCCCGTTTTCTATGCAGATGGCTTCCAGCCTGGTTTTTGGAACTTTTAACGTGCAACTGGTGAAATATGGTGGTGATTTGGCGGTGGGTGCCATGGGAGTGATCATGAGCATTGCCATGTTGATGGTGATGACCATCATAGCTATTAATATGGCCGCACAACCCATTATTGGTTTTAATTTTGGAGCAAAGAATTATAAACGGGTAAAACAAACCCTTGTAATTGGGTTGGGGTTTGCAACTGTCATTTCCATACTTGGCTTCCTGGTTGGTGAGCTTTTTCCACATGCTATTATTAAACTCTTTAATAACGACAGCCAGGAATTATTGGATATAGGTACAAGGGGGTTACGTATTTATTTGTTGGCTTTACCTTTAGTAGGTTTTCAGATTATTACAGGTAACTATTTTCAGTCGACCGGGAAAGCGGGGTTGGCTGTGTTAATTTCATTGTTACGCCAGGTGATTGTTTTGTTGCCCATTTTAATGATTCTACCTAAATACCAGGGATTGGATGGAGTATGGTTGGCGAGTCCCATTTCGGATATCGTATCGGCATTGATCACTTCAATCTTTTTGATTCGTGAATTAAGGCGATTAACAAAGTCCATCAAATACGCCGAAAGCAGTACTAATTAAAAGGGGGTATCACTGCCAATGTAACATTTTAACTGGTGAGAGTTAAATATTGATTGAGCCTCTTGTAGTTGTTTTTTTGTGGGAACGGTGTAATGATCGGCCGGATAGGGGGATTGCAGTTTGGCATATTTTTCTCGTCCCCAGTGGTGGAGTGGAAGAAGATTTATTTCATGATGCCCCGTACTTCTTATAAATTCGGCCATATCATGAAGGTTACCGGGTTTGTCATTAAAGCCAGGTATTAATGGTATTCGGTAAATTATTCGTCCTTTAAAAGCGTGTGCCAGTTGTTTGGCATTATCCAGAATACCCCGGTTGCCTGACCCGGTGGCTAACTTATGTAGATCGGGATTTATGTGTTTTAAGTCGAAAAAGATCCAATCCAAATAGGGTAATACTGCCTCAAAATGACGCCATGGCACCTGACCGCAGGTTTCAATGGCTGTGTGAATACAAGCATCATAACATTTTTTTAAGAGTGAAGAGGTAAATTCAATTTGCATCAATGGCTCACCTCCTGATAAAGTGACCCCACCATTATCTCCCCAGAAATTTCTGTCTCTTTGAATTTTGGAGTACAATTCATCGATGGTTTGCTGATAACCACAGACTTTAAGTGCATTGGTGGGGCATGCATGGATGCATGCCGAAATCGGGCAAGAAGCACATAGACTGTAATTTATGTGTATTGAGTGAGGGTGAAGGTGGATGGCATTTGAGGGGCAGGCTGTCACACAATCGCCTTCCAGCAGACACCGGGATACAGAATAGAGGGGGGTGGGTACTGGGAGGATACCTTCCGGATTGGCGCACCATTGACAATTTAAGGAGCAACCTTTCAGAAAAACGACACTTCGGCATCCAGGGCCATCATGTACTGAAAAGCCTTGTATGTCGAAGAGTAAACCGGAAGGAGAGGTGTTTATCGCCATGAGAAATCGTCACAAGTAACAGCTTTCAAATCAGCAAAGGTGATGGCTGTTTGCATGCATCTTCCCAGGTCAATTTCATGACGGGTAAAATGCGTACAATGTTTACATTTTGGTATTTTTTCGTAATTACTACACACTTTATCGTCTGCATTGATCAGCATTTTACTTTTTTTACAAAAACCTTTAAAGGCATCAGTCGGCAGGAAGTATTTGCAATCGTAATGTGTCATCGTCATTGTTTTAATATTATTTCGTATTTTTTTAGCAAGAAGCACTAATCTTCAGGGATGTGGCAGGCATTAGATATTCTTGTATTCAGTACGGGCAATCACTTCATCCTGAATTTGTTTTCCTAATTCGACCCAATATTGTGTAAATCCAGCTACCCGCACCATTAAACCTCTGTAGTTTTCCGGATGTTTTTGAGCATCTTGGAGCATCTTGGAATCCACAATGTTAAACTGTACATGAAAGGCTCCTTTGCGTAAGTAGGAGCGGATGAGATGAAGGAACTTACGTGACCCTTCCCGTCCACCTACTGCTGCCGGATGTATTTTTAAGTTAAGCTGCGAATTTTGAGACAGGGCATGATTGTAACAAGTAGCCGAATTGAAAAGGGCATAAGGACCTTTGGTATCTGTTCCCGGATAGGCCGAAACGGATCCATCAGCAAAGGATGCACCGGTTAATCGACCGTCGGCGGTGGCTAGTGTCACGGCTCCCATCGGACCATGGGTGGACACAGAAATCTGGCAAGCATACAGGGGTTCATCATATAAACTGCGGTAATTACTGCACATGGCGCTGAACCATTTTTGCCACTGTTTGAAAATAGCATCGGCATAGGTGTCATCGTTTCCATACTTCGGGGCTTCGAGGCACAATTTGTGAATACGCAGCCACTCTTTATGGGTGTAATTTTTAACCGCTTGTTCGGATTGGTTGATGTCATTGATGTCATGCCCAAAATTGTTTTCCAGGGCTTTCTTTAATGTCTCTAATGAAAAGTGTTTGGCATCATATACATTTTTTTTGATGGAAGCCAGTGAATTGGCCAGGTTAACACCACCACATACCTCCACATTAAAGGTGCGGTTATAGCGACTGCCTTTGTGACTGATGTCGCGTCCTTGTGTGAGGCAATCAGGCTTTAATAGACTATTGATAATGGAAGGAGATATTTTACCCCAGATATCATGTTGGATGTTATTGGTGAGGGTTAATATCTTAACGGCCCGGCTGAAATAGTTTTGGAAGGCCGACCATAACTCTTCAAAAGTTTCGAATTTTAACTCATGAGGCGGAAACACACGCCGACCGGTTCTTTTATCAATTCCATTGAATAGAACCGTTTCCAATACTTTGGGAAGTGAAATAAAATGCACTCCAACGCTTGTAGCAGGTGCTGATCCGCCTGGAATGGTATGGGATACACCATTCAATACTAGCTCGTGCCAGCTGCCAGGTGATGTTTCCAGGCATCCGCCAATGGCCCAGGCCTTTGCTTCTTCGGGGGTCATGCCCTCCGGACCGTAATTATTGAGTAGAAATTCCATGGCCACCTGATTGTTGATCCAGGCCGGGTAACCGGTTCCTGACTTGGTACAGGTCACTCCTTTCATCAGGAAGTCTTCCGGTAGTTTTTCATCGTATAATAAACTGATGGTCGGTTGAGGGGTTGCACAAGTGGTTGAGGCCTCCAGTATTAATTCTTCCAGTTCATTTGTGGCACTCACGCCTTCTTTGGTTAACCCGCCGATGCAAAGGTTATTGAAGGTATTTCCACTGAGCACACCACCCACCACACCCATGGCGGCAAAACAATCGAGTTGTGTAAACTTCACCCGCATGCATTCCAGCAATTCATTGGTTTTTTCACGAGAGATGGTGCCATTATCAATGTCATTTTTCCAATAGGGATAGAGAATCTGACCTAAGCGTCCAGGCGATAAGCCGGAGATGGCATCCTCGTTTAATACAGCCACATGGAATATCCAGATCAATTGCAAGGCATCATGGAACGTACGCGGTGGTTTTTTTGATAGCCAGTTCAGACGTTCGGCAATCGCCAGGTAATCCACCTGTGTAGTGGAGTTATCCACCTCCAGAGCTGCCATAAACCGGGCTTCTTTCGAATGATTCGTGATCCATTTTTGCAGACCTTCCAGGATGGTGAGGGAAGCTTTGTAAAAATAGAGTCGATCCATTTCCGGCTGTCCGGCGGATTGATCCATTTGCACCGTACACATTTCTTTCAGACCTTCAATACCATATTGAAGGGGGTAATAATAGTTCATCACTTCACGGCCTTGCGGAAGAGTGTATCCCGAATCGAACATGCAGATGACGGCCCGCATGATTTCTTCTTTTTCCTGATAGCCGGGTACCATTTGTTCATAACGGTGCCCCACATCTTCAACTGATTTATTTTGCCATTTTTTGGCGAGTTCGACCAGTATGGGCATCTCCTCTTGCCGTAATCCAAATTTACCGGCTATGGAAATGACCTTTCCGGCACTCCGGGTGACATTTCCACCGCCTTCGCCCATGGTGGTGGCTTCCCCGGCACTCATCTTACCAGCCTCTTTAGCGGCCTTGTACAATTCATCTTCTTGCGAGATGAAAAATGATTCGCTCAGCCAGGGCATGGGATAGGAGCCACGTAAGTAGTGGGTTTTGCCCATCACCAATAGTTCACCGGGAAAAATGGCCGGTGTCAGGTGTGAAAAGCCCGCTTTGAGGGCTTCAGCCCTTCTCACAATAGGTACTTCGCCTTCCAGCTCTTCCCAACGCCGGGTATACCAATAGGGGAATTCCATACAGGCCGATGATTTTGTTTTAAAGTAGAGCTGCCGTGCTTTGTCAGCCCGTGCCGTCGGACTCTTTTTGAGGGTCTGTTGTCTGGTTTCAGTCTGTGTTTTATAGGGAACCTTCCCCAGGGAAGTATTTTTACTTGGTGTCATAGCTTGCGTGTTGTGGTTCTACAATCTATCTGAGCAGGAAGGTTGAACCTTCTATAGGTAAGTTACTGCATTAAATAGTAGGATTCAAGTGATGAAAGAATATTGTTTTTCTGAATTCGGATATTTGTTTATTTTTGAAATTATACTTTTGTGAGAAATTTTTTTAAATGGTACTTTTTAAATTGTTGGGTAGATGATAAAATTGACAGATATACAGATCAAGGAAATTGCAGATGATTTAGATTCCGGAATGCTATGTTATTTTAATGTCAAGTCGCATGAGTTGTTAACGACCATTAATATGGACCGATTCGATGGCATGGGTGATGATGAGTTATGGCAAGATGCGCAGGAAAAAATTGATGAGCAGTGGAGTGATTTGGTAGAGATTGTAGCAATGGAATCACATGATTCGTTTCGGGTAATGGAGGGGTTTGCGGTGTCGCTGGATGATAAAGAATTACAGGACCGTCTGTTTTTTGCTTTGCGCGGGCCTAATCCTTTCCGTAATTTCAAATATATTATTGATAATGCCGGTGATGAGCGTCAGAAGTGGTTCGACTACCAGGCACAGCAGTATGTGGCATGGGTAGAAGATCAGGTGAATAAAAAGTTGAGATCAGTGGAGGAGGAGGAGGATGAATAATCAACAACTGGAAGTAAAAGTAAAAACGGTTTCAGGAAGTTTGCTTTATAAAAAGGGATATGTCTGTTCGGTTGATGTATTGATGGAGTTGGGTTATTTATCAGCTAAGGATTACGATAATTGGCGGTTTGGGCGCGTGGGATATTTGGAGCGCGTATGTCAGGCTAACCTGAGCAAACTTTCTCTTATTAATAAATCAATCAGGAAGTTTGCTGTTCAGCAACAACTTAAATCATCCTGGACGGCTTACATGAAATATGGCAAAGGTCCTAAAAAGCACCTGCAATTCAGTAAATCAGGGGATGATAAGATAGAAAAAGCTTACGCGACTCACTTTATTAAGTCTAAGGATAAAACTGTGATTGCTGAGCACCGGGAGGATGAATTGCCTTTTTAAGCTTCAATGTTAATCGATGGCTGTTTTTATTGTTGCAAGTTGAGTTTTTTCAGGATGCTATCGGTCAAAATCTCATATAGCTCTTTGTGATGAGGGTGATCCTCTAATGAATGAAGATGTTTAGTAATAATCAGCTGGTCATTGCGGCTGGCAGGCCCTGTTTGAGATAGTTGCGGTGATATATTTTCCATCTTACCAGCTGTCTCCTTGATAAGAGGAATGAGCAGATCAAATGGTAATTGATGACTTTTTAGCAGATCATCCGCCAAGGCATACATGTGATTCACAAAATTACAGGCAAAAACTGCTGCAATGTGTAGTTGGCCTCGCTGATCAGATGATGCTAATTGTGCTTTATCTGATATTTCCCTGGCCAGGTGGAGCAGTGTATCTGTTGTCTGGTCCGAGTTTCCTTCCACTAAAAGGGGGATTGTTTTAAAGTCTACAGCGGTTTCTTTGGAGAAGGTTTGGAAGGGATAAAACACCCCATGGTGCCGAAAACGACTGAGGATATTCATTGGTACGCTGCCGGCAGTATGGGTGACCAGTCCTTTTACATCAGGAAAATGTTCAATTAAAGGGGGTAAGGCATCATCTTTAACGGAGAAAATGTACCAATTGGCTGTTGTATCCATTGCAGCAATGTCAATTATTGGTGTGGCACAGAGTTGTTCAGCTAACTCAGCGGCATTTGCTTGCGTACGACTGTAAATTTGAACAATGGAATGACCTGATTGCTGTAAGGCTTTTCCCAAATGAGTGGCTACATTTCCTGATCCGATAAGTACGATGCGCATGGTTGTATTGATTTAGGCATCAAAGATACAATATTGAGGTAATTCTAAATTAATAATGAGGGATGTTTAATGAATGGTCAGTAGTTTATAGCCATTAGCTAGAAGCTAGAAGCTAGTAGCTAGAGGCTAAAAGCTAGAAGCTTCCTCAATCTCCCCTAATCATTTAGTCCAAACTTTTTCATACGCCGGTAGAGTGCGGTGCGGGTAATGCCTAAATCAATAGCTGCTTGAGTGATGTTACCAGAATGTTTTTGCATGGCCTGATTGATGACTTTTCGTTCAATGGTATCCAGGTTATGGCTATCTGTGCTAATGGTTTCTTGCTGTAAAGGATTATTTTCGGGGTATAAATCATCCCGTGAAAGTATTTCGTTATCCGATAATATGACAGCGCGTTCCACCACATGTTGTAATTCGCGTACATTGCCTGGCCAGCTATACCTGGTCAGATACTTAACGGCCGGTTTATCCGCTCGTCTTCTGATTTTTTGATACAGCTTGCTGTACTGCCGCAGAAAAAAGTCAAGCAGCACCGGAATGTCTTCTGTACGTTCCCTTAAGGGAGGAATCGTTATTTCCACGGTATTGATGCGATAAAGTAAATCTTCTCTGAATTGGCCGTTCTGTATCATCTCAGTAATGGGCCTATTGGTAGCACTGATGAGGCGAATGTCCACCGGTCTGCTTATTGATTCACCCAACCGGGTTACTTCGCGTCGTTCCAGTACAGTGAGCAGTTTGGTTTGAAAGTGAGGGGATAAATTCCCGATTTCATCCAGAAAAAGTGTCCCGCCGGAAGCTGTTTCAATGCGGCCGGGTTGGTCGGTTTTGGCATCGGTATAGGCACCTTTGGCATGGCCGAACAGTTCATTTTCGAACAACGATTCGCTTAGGGAGCCTAAGTCCACCGAAACAAAAGGTTGATCGCAGCGTTTGGAGTGATCGTGAATAGCTTCCGCCACCAATTGTTTACCGGTTCCATTTTCACCCAGGATGAGTACATTGGCATCTGTGCCGGCTACTTTACGGATATCTTCCGCGACTTTGCGCATGCAAGCTGATCGATAAACCAGCCGGCAAGTGGTTTTGGGGGAATGGTTTTTGGCCGGTACAGGCCTGGTGATGCCATTAGTTGGTAATTGAATGGCTTGTTTAACCTTTTCAATGAGTCGCTCATTTTGCCAGGGTTTAGTCACAAAATCAATAGCCCCGGCTTTAATGGCCTGTACTGATTTTTCCACATCTCCATGGCCTGTGATGAAAATCACTTTTGCTTGTGGATCGAAGGAAAAGATGTGTTTTAATACTTTGAATCCCTCTGGGTCTTCTCCTGATTTATCTCGAAAACTCATGTCTAGCAGAATGACATCGAACCGGTGTGTTTTCATGAGTTTGGGAACCTGACACGGCGTAGTGGCCGTGTGAAAAGATTCCACTTGTGGTTTAAGTAATAGCTTTAATGCAAACAATATATCTTCATTGTCGTCAACCGCCAATATGCTACCTTGTTTCACTATCATATCATTCCCCTTTTTATTGAACAAATCGAAAAAACACAACCCCATATGGCCTACCAAAATGTTCGTTCATTATCCAATTTTTCCAGACGATTGTTAATTTAAGACTAAAGTATCTGATTTGGCAAGTGATTTGTGATATCTTTTTGTGAAAGAGTGTTAATTCCAATCTAAAAGGTCGGTTATTAATGGTTTAGCCACTGCTCAAAATCGGTCATCTGCTCACTGGTTATCGATTCGATTTTATTATACACTTAAATGAATGCCATGTAATCATCATACTTAAATCATTATCACATTGAATGGTTAGAGGGTTTAATACCAATTAAATATCCAATGCGATAGTTATCGCATGCGCTGGTATAATGCCGATACATAATCAAAGTGCGTTTAGATGTGAAACGCACTAAAGGCGCATTTTGATTAGTAAACGGTATAAAAATAGTATTCATTGATGAAAATGATCCGGTAAGGATCAAATAACAATAACCGTAGGTGAAAACCTACGGTTCAACAAAATGCAATGAAGGAACTCCAGTGGAGTTCAATTTTTATTAATAACTACTCATCTTCCGAAAGAGCCTAATAATAAAATCTGCGCATTGGCAAGCTGTTGTTTTGTTCCTGTAAACCGATTTGTCCTTTGGCAGAACGCTGATTTGTTTCAATTGGTGTATTTGCCCTTTGGCAGGTGCCTTTGCCCCAAAAGAGCTTTTGATTCCCTTTGGTGCATTGGAATTGTGACGGAATAACCTGACTGTATTTGTGTGTTTTTTTCAAAAAAAGTGTTACACGGAGAGCGCAAAGTTCAGGAAAAGGGAATGGTCACAGAGCCTTTAGAATTTAATAAAGATAATTATACCTTACTAATGGACACACTCTGTGCCTTTATTGTTTTTGTTTTTCTCCGAAACTCTGTGTAACAATTTGATGAATTATCAAAAAAATCAAAACTTGTTTTTGAACAACACAGCACAAAAGTTATCAGTTTATTCTGTAACGAAGACATTGCTCTTGGTTTTGCAAAAAAAAAGCCGCACCGGATAACCGATGCAGCTTGCATATTTTTTTTTGTGAGTGTTGTGTTTAACCTACAGAATTGTCAACTTTTGCTGCTTTTTTCTGTTTTTGGCCGGAACCGATGATGCCACGTGATGAGGTTTTAATGAAGTTGATAATGATGTCGCGCTCTTTGGATGCCGGGTAGTTTAATTCAATGTGTGCCACTGCTTGTGAGGTGTTGAATGCTTCCTGGAAGAAGATGCGATAAAATTCGTGAATGGTATCGATCTGTTCCTTGGAGAAACCTCTGCGGCGAAGTCCGATAAAATTAATGCCCTGATAATTACATGGCATGCCGGCTACCTTTGTAAATGGTGGAATGTCGGAAAGAACACCACTCATACCGGAAACCATTGCATGTTCACCGATGCGGCAAAACTGATGAATAGCAGAACTGCCACCAATAACGGCCCAGTCATCTATTTCTACTTCGCCGGCTACTTGCACGCTGTTGGCCAGAATCACATGATCGCCTATAATGGTATCATGCGCCACATGTGAATAAGCCATCAGCAAGCAATGATTGCCTACTTTGGTGACATTTCTGGCGACTGTGCCTTTATTAATGGTGACATATTCCCGAATGGTGGTGTGATCACCTATTTCAACATATGTTTCTTCGCCCTTGTATTTTAAATCTTGTGGGATAGCTGAAATGACTGCTCCCGGAAATATCTGACAGTTTTGACCGATTCTGGCACCATTGTAAATTGTGGCGTTTGCACCGATCCAGGTACCATCGCCAATCACTACGTCTTTCGATATTTTCACGAAGGCTTCAATGGTTACATTATTACCAATTTGAGCGCCTTCTTCAATATCTGCCTTTGGTGAAATTGAGTTACTCATCTTCCAATCGTCTTTGTTGTATTAGTTCTGTTTTTGCTTAATAAACCACTCTAACTAAATACGACAACTAAAATGGCGAATGGACGTACGCAAATGGATAAATAAATCGACTTTTTTCTAATTAACTCTGAAAGTATTTGAATAAGTGCGATCTAGGACATTGATTTGCATATTATAGTATTTATTATTCCAAGGGTATATTTTATACAAACAAATTGTAACACAGAGTCGCACAGAGGAAAATGCAAATACCAAAAACAATTTCGTATTGAGATCACTGAGGTGGTTTCGCTTCGCTTCAACCGGAATGCACTGCTATATGATTAACACCTGAATTTATTCATTGCAATTGAGCGGCGGCCTTTTTGGTTTACTTTTTTTGGCTGTAGAAAAAAAGTAATCCCGGTTCACCGGGAGAGTACTTATATGAAAAGAGTTGATTATGTGTTATATAAGTTTAAATTGTGAAATAAAGCATATAAAAATAAATACTATAACTTAGTGTTTGTAGCACTAGGGCGTTGATTTAATTAAAGAAATGTAATAAGTAAAATAAGAATTGCGAAAAACGCTATCGCTAGTGATATTATTATATCTACAATGCCGTATGCTACGAATGATTTCTCATCCATTTTTCTGAATATTCTCATGTTTCCCCCTTCTTTTATAGTATAAAGACAAACAAGAATGCGAATGGACGCATTCGATATGAGAATAATTTATGTTTTTATTTGATTTTTTACAGATTTAACTCAATAACGTTATACTGCTGATGTTCCTGTATTATTTGGTAAAACATTATTCTCTTGCTGTTTATAGGCTTAGGGGATAATTTTTACCAACATGTTGTTCAAATTCAAAGTAACATCCCACTTGTGGCTTCAATTAATAATTAAACCTTAATAATTGATTTAGAAATTTGATACTTGTTTGTTGAAAATTCTTTTCTGGCTTGTCCAGGTTAGGGTTATACCCATGAGATGTACATCACCAAACTTAATAAAAATGTGATGGCTATGGTCAGGATGAATTCCAGTATGCCGCCAATGACAATTGTTCTTTCATCTATTTTCTCTCTTTGTTTCATCTTCCCCTCCTTCAAAAATGTGTGTAGTTAGCGTAGAAACAAATACTATGCCATTTATCGTTGGGGCCGTTTTCATGCCCACCGTTTCTGGATTGAGATGGCACAACATGCGGGCATCTGTGTAATTAAAAATATATATGAAACCTTTGGTGGGTTTTCGTTTGAGCATGTTGAGTACAAATGGACTTTGGGTTTCTACTTTTTTATACTCTCACTTATTCGGTCTATAATTTCACTCATTTTTTTCATTTATAGGTTCTTCTTCGGTATTTGGTGTTTGATTTTTAGCTTCCTCAATCAATGATGATTTATCCCAGGCACAATCGAAATCGGTTCCGGGATGTTTTTGTTGAAGCAATAAAATATTCTCCAAATGCTCTGAAAATTCCCGGGTTTCCATCACAAAATGTGGATCATCTTCGCCATAGCGTTTTTGCAGTTTGAGCATAAACTTTTTATCCAGATATTTGAAGGTATTAGCTACGCGCTTGGAACGGTACCCGTCAAAACCCAAGGCTTGTAAAGCATCCGATCCCAGTTCAACAGCTGACTCAAAGAGCTCTTGCCGATGGGCTTGTACCCCTTTGTTTTGAAGTTCCAGAGCATGAGCAATATCTATCGCCCGCACAATGAGTTTCACATGCGGGTATTTTTGTTGAGCCAGTTCAACCAATTGATTAATTTGTTCCTGGTCACCCATGGCAATGACTAACACTTTCGCATTTATGATGCCTGCAGACTCCAGTAAAGCGGATCGTGTGACATCGCCATAATACACTTTGAATCCAAATTTTTTAAGGTATTGTACATTATGAGGGTTGTTGTCTAAAATGGTTGATTTAATGCCATTGGCATTTAGGAATCGACCCAGAATCATACCTAATCGACCAAAACCGGCTATAATCACGGGATTACCATTTTCTTCAATTTTATCGTCGGCAGGCAATTCTTTTTTACTAAAACGCGGCTGAATCCATTTTTCATTAATGATAAACAGGAGAGGTGTTAATAACATGGAGAGGGCTACCACAATGAGCAGGATACCGGATGTGAAGGTGTCGTAAATGGCATTTTGTGAGGCAAAGGAGATGAGGACAAATCCAAATTCGCCAGCCTGGGCCAGACTGAAGGTAAAAAACATATTTTGAGACGGATTTAGTTTGAAGATCCGGCCCAGAAAAAACAGGACGGTTAGCTTGACCAGGATCAGTATGCCCAAAAGGGACAGAATCAGCAGGGGGTGATGCATTAGCAAGGTGAAATCAATGCTTGCGCCTACGGAAATGAAAAATACCCCAAGCAGTAATCCTTTGAAGGGTTCCAGGTTACTTTCCAGTTCATGGCGGTATTCATTATTGGCCAGTACCACGCCAGCCAGAAAAGAGCCGAGAGCCGGCGATAACCCTACATAATTCATGGCCAGAGAAATGCCAATCACCAAAAGCAAGGCCGAAGCGGTGAATATCTCTCGTAATCCTGACTCTGCAATAAAACGGAATACAAAACGTGCTAAAAAACGGCCACCAACAATGATGACCCCCACCATGGTGAAAATTAATAAAAGACGTTGCCATCCCTCACCACCATATATGTGATTGTTTGTTGTTTCGGTAAGCACTACATCACTAACCACCTGATTGGCAAAAAGTGCCAAAATGGCTAAAATTGGGATGACCATGATATCCTGCAATAATAAGACTGAAAAACTGTATTTGCCGGCTTGTGTCTGAAGGCGTTTTTTCTCCGATAATGTTTGTAAAACAATAGCCGTGGAGGACAATGAGAAGATTAACCCGGTGGTGATGGCCTGAGCCGTATTTAACCAGAAAAAACTGGCCACAATGGCCACAATGAAAGTAGTTATGCCTACTTGCAGGCCCCCTAAGCCAAAAATAAGGCGTTTCATGCGCCATAACATGGATGGGTGCAATTCCAGGCCAATTAAAAACAACATGATAACCACACCGAATTCAGCAAAGTGCATCACGTCTGCACCTTCATGGCCGACCAATTCAAGGACATATGGACCGATTAGGATGCCAGCCACCAGATAGCCCAGAACAGAACCCAACCCGATCTTCTTGGCAATGGGAACCGATATGACAGCCGCGGCCAGGTAAATCATCGTTTGAAAAAAGAGTGTTTCCTGATGCATGGTTCTTAGGTTTTTAGGTGAAGGGGGTAGTCATTCAGGTATTCCAGTTGTTTATAGCTTTCCGGGGGGATCAGATCATCCCGTAAGGCTTTTACCAATTCGCGATAAGAAAGGCTCAAATTTTGAATGTCTTCTGTTGTCAGCAGGTGGGAGCTATGAACAACAAAGGGAGGCAAGTAGGTCATGTCACAAAGGTGAGCGGTTTGCGCAAATGGCAGAAGGTATTGGGTGATGGGATAGCGGTTAAAGCCTTCTTTTGTATAAGTTTCACGACTCCCGCCTGTGGAGATGACTGATAAGACCGTTTTACCAACCAGGGCACTTCCATTGTGTCCGTAAGCAAATCCATGTTCCAGTACCAGATCAAGCCATTCTTTAATGATGGCCGGTGCACTGTACCAATAAAAAGGGTGTTGCCAGATGATGATATCATGGCGTGTCAGTAATTCTTGTTCCTGTTTGATATCGATATAGAAGTCCGGATAGGTTTCGTACAAATTATGAACGGTGACATGCTCCAGTGAATTCAAGGCCTTAATCAGGTGAAGATTCACTTTTGATTTGTGAATAGCTGGATGGGCAAAAAGGACTAATACGCGTTTCATAATTACAGGGCTTTATGAATTGGGTGGATTATTTGATAGGAGTAGATAAAAAAGCCCTCGTGGTGGGAGGGCTTAAATGGGTTACGGTATTTGAATACTATCCCAACCACTCACCATGCATGGCTTTCTTATACCGTTTATTTACCGTATTCCAGTTTACGATATTCCAAAAAGCATCGATGTAATCACCTCTTTTATTCCGATAATTGAGGTAATAGGCGTGTTCCCACACATCTATGGTCAAAAGAGGAATGCCTTTTATTGCTGCATCATTCATCAATGGATTATCCTGATTGGCAGTTGAAGTAATGTGCAGGTTATGATTCTGATCTAAAATAAGCCAGGCCCAACCACTGCCAAAATGTGTTTTTGCTGCTTTGGAAAAGTCGGCTTTAAACTGGTCAAACGATCCGAAGTGTTTGACGATACTGCTGAGTATCCTGGCTGATGGTTCGCTTCTCTCAGGGCTAAGGCTTTCCCAAAACAATAGGTGGTTATAGTATCCTCCACCATTATTGCGAACGGCATCATCTAATTCCGATGCTTTACTAAAAATGTCAACCATCGATGTGGTTTCCAATGGCGTGTCATCAATGACCGCCAGGAATTTTTGATGATAGCCCCGGTGGTGCTTGTCATAATGCACCGCCATGGTTTGGGTATCAATGTACGGTTCCAGGGCATCATAGGCATAGGGTAATGCCGGAAAAAAGTGTCCGGAGATAATAGCTGCTTTTGCCGTTGTTTGCACCTTTTCGCTTTGACTGGTTTTACCTTTTCCAGTTGGTGTGCAGGCCGCTGCAAATCCGATTCCGGCCAGGCTTATGAAATGGCGTCTTTTCATTCCTTTAATTTGTTTTTTAGTGGTCGTATGTAACGTCCTGTTTTTTTATTATAAATCTCGTGTTCAATTAAAATCATTTGTACTCTAAACAACCATCAAAAACACATTGTTCAGCAGTTTGTTTGAATTCGTGTCGCAAATAATTAGTAATCACTGAACCATTGCTTGTGATTCTTTTATAATTTAGGGAAAATTAGTTTCTTTAAGAATTCTTGTTTTAATTTTTTATAATGTACCGACTTTTTTCCTTATTAATTGTCTTAGTAATAATGCCAGTTGTGTTTGCCCAAACGGATTATAGAAAACGGGCCGATAACTATTTTAAATATTATAATTATGAAAGGGCTCTGAAGGATTATAAGCGCCTGTATCGTAAGAAAAAAGAGGATGCTGATCTGTTGCGAAAAATCATAGAATGTTATTTGAAGGATAATGGCTTGCGAGAGCAGGCTTTGCCTTATATTGACAAATTACTGGATGTGAAACCCAATGATGCCGAGGCTTATTACAGTAAAGCCACAGCTCTTTTTCATGGCCATCGATTTGAGGAAGCTTTAACAGCTTTACAATATTATAAAAGCTCAGGCGCTGGCGGTCCTGAGAAGGAGAAAAAGATTGAGGTTCTGGTGCATTACATTGAGAATGCCAAAATGTTAATTAGTCATCCCTTAAATGTGGATTTTATTAATCTTGGCAAGCAGGTGAATACCACACGTAATGAACTCAGTGCATTCGTGACTTATGATGAGCAAACATTGTTTTATACTTCTGATAAGCGTTATAATAGTTACGCCGGTATTTATTACTTCAATGTATGTGTGTCGGAGATGACGCATCATCGCTACCAGAAAGGAAAAACCATTGGCTCTTATGTGAATTCCATCTTTGATGAAATGGTTGCCGGTATTGATCCCTCGGGAGAGATGTTATTCGTGTTTCATAACCGGGATGGCGAGGATGAGATGGGCTATGCTAAATATAAAGGACGCTACCGTTTTGATCCCATGCTTGAATTTGGGCATCCCCTGGATCAAAAAGGAGGTGAATACGGTGTGTGGATGACCACCGGTCAGGATACCATTTATTATTCGGCTGAAAGCGAAAATGGGACAACAGATTTGTATTATGCCATGAAGTTACCGGATGGGAACTGGGGATATGGCCGGCCAATTAAAGGAGCTGTTAATACCCCTTACAATGAGAATTTTCCAGTATTGTCAGACGATGGTAAGCGCCTCTATTTTTCATCAGATAATGAAAATTCCATGGGAGGGTATGACCTTTATGTTTCCGAAAAGAATACAGCTAGCGGTGAGTGGGGGAAGCCGGTCAATGTGGGTTATCCCATCAATGATACCTATGATAATTTTACCATCTCCTGGGTGAATGGTAAACGTCATGCTTATGTGTCATCGATTCGGCCTGAGGGATATGGTTATCGTGATATTTATAAGGTGGTATTTAAGGATACAGAACCTTATAATTCTGTATTGAAATGTGATATCCGGCTGAAAGTGGAGCGCAAAGAGGTGATTCCCGCCTTTACGCCGACCGTAACGGTGACGGATACATTACATAATTTGGTGGGTAGTTATAAGGTTATGAAAGATTCGGCCGATTGTCTAATGGTTTTGACACCAGGGTATTATTTATTGAAGATTGAGTCGGATCAAACGGAATCTTTTGAACAGTTGTTGGAAATTCCTGAAAAATGGTATGATGGGGAAGCTGATCGTATTAAGTGTATCCTCTATCCGGCAACTGAATCAGCAGATAAAAAGCCGTAATTTATTAGAAATATTGCAGCCGTATTCGTCATTATCTTTATTTTTGCCGGCAGTTAACTGTTCGTACAGTTGTTTATTAAATATCAAAGAATGAAGCTTAGTTTAAAAAATCCGATTGTTTTTTTTGATCTGGAAACAACAGGTCTCAATGTTGCATCGGACCGAATTGTGGAGATTGCTATTTTAAAAGTTCATGTGGATGGACGTGAAGAATCAAAATCCTATCGCGTGAATCCGGAGATGCCAATCCCGAAACAGTCCTCTGAAATTCATGGGATTTACGATGAGGATATCAAAGATTGCCCAACTTTTAAAGAACTGGCCAAAGAAGTCGCTAAATTCTTTGAAGGATGCGATATTGCCGGTTTCAACTCCAATAAATTCGATGTACCCGTGTTGGCGGAAGAGTTTATTCGTGCCGAGGTGGATTTCGATATGAAGAAACGGAAGTTTGTGGATGTGCAAACGATTTTTCATAAAATGGAGAAGCGTACCTTATCAGCGGCTTACAAATTTTATTGTGATAAGGATTTAGAAAATGCCCATGCTGCCGAGGCCGATACAATAGCTACTTATGAAGTATTAAAAGCACAATTGGATCGTTACTCTGATTTGAAGAATGATATTGATTATTTAAACGATTTTTCATCGTTTAATAACAACGCCGATTTTATCGGACGCATCATCTTTGATAAGGATGGGAACGAAGTGTTTAATTTTGGAAAATATAAGGGTAAAAAAGTGGAAGAGGTATTAGCCAAAGATTTGGGCTATTATGGCTGGATGATGAATGGTGATTTCCCCTTGTTTACTAAGAAAATACTAACCAATATTAAGTTACGAAGCTTTAATAAAAAGTAAATTTTAGTTTCATGAAGATCCTATGTGTCGGTCGTAATTATGTAGCGCATGCCAAAGAGTTGAATAATCAGGTGCCTGATGAACCGGTTATTTTTTCAAAAACAGATTCAGCTCTGTTATTGAAGAATAAACCGTTCTTTATACCCGATTTCGCGGGAGAGTTTCATCACGAAGTAGAAGTGGTTGTACGCATTAACCGGGTGGGTAAAAATATTGCTCCTCAGTTTGCACACCGCTATTATAACGAGGTGGCCTTGGGCATCGATTTTACAGCCCGTGATTTGCAGGCCAAACTCAAAAGTAAAGGGTTACCTTGGGAGAAAAGTAAATCCTTTGACGGTTCTGCCATGTTATCCAACTTTATTAGTAAAGATAAGTTTGCCAATGTGCAGGATGTGAATTTTCGTTTGGATATCAATGGTGAAACCCGTCAGCAAGGAAATACCAATCAGATGATTTTTTCCATTGATGAGTTGATTGCGCATGTGTCGCAGTATTTCACACTCAAAATCGGGGATTTCATTTACACCGGTACTCCGGCAGGTGTGGGGCCGGTAAAGATTGGTGATCGCTTACAAGGGTATTTGCAGGACGAGATGATGTTTGATTTTCTGATAAAATAAAAAATCCGGCCCAGGCCGGATTTTTTATTAATATTCGTCATCATCAAACACGTGTCTTTTCGACGGTTTTTTAAAACGCTTACGCAGAATTTGATCGTCGAAAAGGTCGTCATATAAGCTGCGATTTTTTTTCTTTTCTCTTTTGGCTTTAGGGGTTACGATGTCATCATAAAAATCGTCATGCATGATGGCATTTTTGGTCCAGCTTTGCCTTTTTGTTTTCATTAAAAGATCCTCCTTAGTGATTGAATTAAAGTTAATTAAATGTGATAACTAAAAAAGAGATTTATTGGCTAAATATAGAATAAAAAATGATATAAGATTCAGTGTGATAAAAAAAAATCGAGTCCCGGGGATTCAGGCTTTTTTCATGATTAATAGTGAAATGAGCAATAATATCGTTTACCAATCGGATAATTATCTGCATTGGGACTCCTTGAAGTAGGTAAGTTGAAAGGTCGGTGAAGAAAAAGAAGAATCCGGATAATGCCGTTTTTTTTATTGCCCTGTCTCATCATGGAATTGTATTATCATAAAAAAGGCTATCACCTATGGATAGCCTGGATTGGTTTAATAGTCATCATCCTCAAAAATTTGCTCCTGCAAGATATTCTTGTTGCGTTTCCAGAGCTTTCCCTGGTTCATGATTTCATCATACGATAGTTGTTTTTTGCGTTTTCCCTTTTTGGTTTTTGACTTACCATAATCCTCATAATCGTCGGCGTGGTACATGGCATTTTTGTGTCCGCCTTGCTGTTTTGATTTCATTTCCAATTCCTCCTTAATAATTAAAGTAGAGTTGATTAATGTTCAAACAAAATGACTTATACCGATTACTAATCAAAATGCGCCTTAGGTGCGCTTCACTTCCCAAGTCCCTTTGGTTATGTATCGGCATTACATCAGTTAATATGATATTCAAATGGCATTTAAGATCGTTGGGCTAAAATTTGAGAAAAATATTATTAAATGTCAAGAGAAGCGGATAAAAAAAGCCCGGACAAGGCAGTCCGGGCTCATCGTGATAAGGTTTATCACATTTATTTCTTTAATACATAAAGCTGTCCGTGTAAAAAGCGACTCACCTGAATTTCCACACCTTTATTAATGTATCCTGTTTCAGCTACCGCATCATATACCTCATCGTCAATCATAATTTTTCCTGATGGACGTAAAACAGTATAAGCTGTTCCGGTTTGTCCGACTAATTCACCCAGGGCTGATTCTACGCTGATATATCCTAACGAAGAGTCTTGAGTGGTCTGAAGCGCAATTTTAGCCGCAAAGGTAGATGAGGTCAGTAGTTTTTTACTCAGGTAAAT